>CALDEP010000316.1 GCA_937942475.1 uncultured Aureispira sp. | reverse complement strand
ACGAAATAGGCAAATCTTGAGTTCGGTCATAGTCATCTAAGTATTTTTTTAGGTTTTCAGAAATTGGAAAACAAGGTTTCTTTTTAGAAATATTCATAGACCGTAAAGATGTATTTTTGATGTAAATGATAAACGAAAACTACAAAGTACAAGAAATAGATAGAAACTTGTAATAAGCTTTATAGTTATCCCAATAATCTTAGCCTCTACGTTTTTTTGACCAAAACCAATACAAGGCAAAAAGGAGGGTGCAAAGTCCTAGAAGTACTGAAAATAACCAAGGAAAAGAGCCTTGTTTTGTTTTTAATTGGATTGGGCTGGCATCTCCCAATTGAATGAAAGGAGACCAAAAGGCAGGGTGTGCCGCAAAGCTTTGTGCCTGATTGATGTAATCCAATTTGGCTTGCGACAAGGCTCGATCCTTAGAATAACCTTGACTTAGATAAGTATAAAAACTTTTCATTAGAATAGCAGTCGATTGATCGTTGACTTGCCAAAGCGAGACAATCAAGGAAGGCGTGCCCGCATACATGAACGAACGTGCCAAGGACAAAATACCTTCTCCTTGTTCAAATTCTCCATAGCCTGTTTCACAAGCTGACAAAACAACTAAATCAGCATTGAGTTTTAAGTGTGCAATCTCATAAGCTTGTAAAAAGTTGTTTTCAGAAGAATCCCTATTCTCTGTAAATGCCAAGCTAGATAAAATCGGCTGGCGAGGATGCAAAATACCATGCATCGCCAAATGAATCACACTATAATCTGCTGCATTTTTTTTGAAATTGGCTTCAGTACTTGCAGCTCCTGTTAAAAATAAACCTTTAAAGTCTTTTGATAAGGTTTGAACTTCTTTTTCCGCAGCAGGAAGTGCTTGTAAGGTAGACCGAGTTTTAAAGTCATAAAAACTACGAATATCTAATAAGGTAGAATCGGAAGGGTAATAGTCGGCTGCACAAGCCAATAACTCTTGATTGTTTGCCTTTTTAGGCATTTTTAAATTTTCTTTCCAAAGTGTTGCCGAGTAGCTATAGCTAATATTGTATTCTTTGATCAAATAATCCAATTGACTATAATTGACTTCGCCTTGCGTATACTTGGTCAAAAAAGCTTCAAAAGGGAGATGTCCCAAAGCACCATCTGAGATCACAATTAAGTTTTCTAAGGTTTTCTCTTGTAAGCCTGGAGCGACTAAGTTCTTGTAAAACCAATGGGCGACAGTCGTATAGTTTTTATAAGCAAGGCTAGGATTTTGTTCTAATAATTGATAATTGGTTAAAGCTTTTCTTAATTGTTTAGTCTTTTGATGGATTGTTTTTTTCGAAAATGGAATTGGAATAATGTCCACTTTGGTGTCGGTAATGGTGAATAAAAAAGTGATAGAATCCGTGATGAAATATTCTAACAAAGCCGTTTTAGAATCAAGCGATTGCTGTATTTCTTCCGTTGTAGAAATAATGTTTTTATATTTAAGCGTATGGTATTTGGGATACTCTTTTTCAATCATTTTTAGAAAGTCATCAATCGTCAAGCTCAATTGATTTTGTTGCGACCGTAAGGCACTTAATGTTTCAGCGTCACCAGCTTCATATTGTTCTTTTTGTAGGATGGCTTTTTGTGCTTTCAAAGCCGCTTCTTGTTGTGCAATAGAATCTGGCAAACCCATAATTACTTGCGCTTTTTCACCTTGAAATGCTTCTGCTAAGAGAATGGATTTATTTTGTTCTGTAAACGTAAAAGCAGCTCGAAGGTATTGTTCTTCTCCTAATAATTTGGCAGCATCCATTCCAAAAGTAGCAAAAGTAATATTGTATTGAACAATGCCCAGCTTATCGTTGTCCTCCGAAAAATGCATTAAATTTTTTTCATTATTATATAACGCAGTTTGTGCGAGCTGGTAATTATACAATAGGTATTTGTTCGCTTCTTCCTTGAATCCTAGTTGGATCTTCTGCTTATAAAGGGCTTTGGTAATGGATAATAAAAGGGTAAACTTATCGTTTGACAACATTGAATTTTGATTGTCTAATTGCTCGAATCGTTGTACCTCTTCTGGTGTTAATTGTTTACAAAAGGTAATTAATTCATCGCTTAAACGGAAGTCCTGAATGTTTTTTGGAAAAACATCAAATAGAGGCAGCTTACTTTTTGTGTTGTAAACAAGACTAGCTATTCCGTAAGCCAATGCGCTGTCTTGTTGGTTCGAATAGTAGTATAGCCTAGAGAAATTGTAGAAATTTAATATAAAAGGAGTCTGTTTTTTTTGCCCTTCTTGTAAAAGTTGTAAAGCTTTAGCAAAGGTTGCTTCTGCTTTGACAAAATCTTTCATTTCTGTATATAGATTCCCTAAACTATGGAGTGCGGAAATGCTCTTAATATCTTTTGGTCCATACTTTTTTATCCAAATTTTTTGAGCTTGCAAATATAACTCTTCTGCTTTGTCGAATGCTCGAGATTCACTATAAGAAGCCGCAGAATTACTGAGAGATAAGGCATAACTTGGATGGTTTTCTCCATAAGTTGCTTTATCAATTTTGAGGGCTTCTGCATATAATTTAGCCGCTTTTTGGTATTGTCCTGTTGACATATATAAATTAGCTAAATTATTAGTAACAAAGCTGTAATCAGGGCTTTCTTTTCCTATTGTTTTTCTCCAAATCTCTTTAGCTTCTAAGAATAAAGGTTCTGCTTTTTCGTGCTGCCCCATTACCCAATAAAGAGAAGCTAAATTATTCAAAGAATAGGCATAATTATAATCCTGTTCGCCCAAAAACTTTTTGTCATATTCGAGGTTCTTCAAATACAAAATTTCAGCCTCGTCATACTCCCCCATACTATGGTATAGGAGCGCCAAGTCGTTTTGAATAGAAGCAAAGATTTCATTATTTTCACCAATACTATTTCGGCAAATTTTCTGAGCTTTTAGATAAAGTACCTCTGCTTTTTGATACTCTATCACAGACCAATAATAAGCTGCTAAATTAGCCAATGCCTGCGCATATTTAGGGTGTTTGGTTCCTACAATCTGCTCTAAAATATCTTTTGCTTTGTTATAATAAGTATACGCTTCATCATACATACCTAACATTTCGTAACTCAAGCCTAGAGTTATAATATAAGTAGTATAGATCGTATCAGGACGGTTTTCATTAGCGGCTAATGCTAATTGGCTTCCTTTTTCGGCATACAAGCGCATGTTTTCAAAATCGCCCTGTTGTTGTGTTGTAGTAAGTAGTTCATCTAGCTCTGCAAAGGTGACTTTTTCAGAGATTTGGGAAAAGGTGTCGTGCATGAACAGAAAAGAGAAGACAAGAAGAAGAACGATTTTTATCATTAGTAAAGGACTTTTAAGGCAAGATCATTAATTAAAACGGGGCATTTAGGGCGATGAACTTCAAAAAATAACAAAAAAAAGAGCTGTTTTATAAAAACAGCTCTTTTTTGTTAGATTAAACTAACTTATTTTTTTACTTATAATAACTTAAAGAGCAGCTAATGCCGCAGCATAATTTGGTTCCTGAACAATGTCTTCCACCAATTCTGTATACGTAACCGTTCCTTCTTCGTCCAACACAATGAC
>CALDEP010000315.1 GCA_937942475.1 uncultured Aureispira sp. | reverse complement strand
TCGCTATCGCTTTTAGATACTAGATTTTAGACCCTATTGAGATGCAATAAGGTCTAAAATCTACCAGCGAAGCGATCTAGGTATTTTATTAAATAGATCTTCATTCTGAATTATTAAACAAAACTTTTGTCCTGTACACAGAGTTTAATTATGAAATAGCTTACTAGCGTAGGCCTCTACCACCATATTCGTTAAATCTACGTCCATCAGCAGAATAAGCTAATGCTCGATCAGATATTTGAAGTCTCGCAGCGACTTCATTCCAAGAACCACCACGATAAGCTTTACCAGCAGCAGCCGAGGACGACCCAACGGATGCTAGAGGAGATGGCCAGCTTGGTTGATTGGCAAAACCAGGACCGGGGCTAACCGAAAGAACTCCATCGCCAACATTTCCAGTAAAACCAACAGAGATTGCATTTCTACAAGAAACCACCGTTTCCCAAATATTACCACTCATATCCATTACACCATAATAAGTGGAGCCAGCAGTTAGACGAGAAGTAGCCGCTTTGGCAGCAAATCCACATCGAATTGGACCTAAAATTGTATTGTTGTTGTAATTAGCAATACCTCCCCCTGCTGTAATTGCATTAGAAGATTGCTCGTTTGCAGTGCCATCATTGGTTAAGGTATTGGCATCTGTAATAAGACTGGTTCCCCAAGCAAATTCTCCCGCAACAGGAATTATAGGACCTCTACATATTTTTTCGTATTCTAGATCTGTCATAGGACGCAAAGCCGACCAATCCAAATAAGCCAGAAAATCCGACCAGCCTAAGAAACTCATAGGTCTGTGAGGGACATTTGCAACCAGAACGGGCCAAGTGCCTGTAATATTTAATCGGTTGGCAGTCCCTGTAATTTGGCGAGAAGCAGCTTGATCAGACGTTAATAAATTTACAAAATCAACGTATTGAGCTTGTGAAATTTCGTGCTTCATACAATAGACCTCTGCATAGCCTTTTGGGTAAGTTGCAGGCATACTAACAGGGCGATAACTGGTACTAGTTGTATAGATGTTCCCTGCTGCTGAACTTACAGCAATGGGACCTTCGGAAGTAACGTAATAAGGATTGCTACTATTTCCATCTGTAAAGGAACCTGTTGAAATATTTCCATCTCCAAGTAGGAAACTGTCTTGTGGAATTTGAACCATCTCAATTCCAAAAACTCTAAAATCGTATTGACCAACAGGCAGTGCCGTCATTCTTAGAGAAACGACGGTGTTGGTAATGTTTCCTGTCCCGTCAGCACTTCTTCTGACGAACAAGCCTTTGGTTCCAGAAGCATCTTTGCCATCAATATAAATTTCTAGTGGTGAAGCGGCACTATGATTGGCTATTGTCGAACTCAATTCTACATGAGACCATTGACCAGAAGCACAATCTCTACGTTTTAGAAACAACCAGACAGCATCGTGGTTATTAGGGGCTACGCTAACACGCCAGCTATTTTCCCAACTGATGTTGAAGGTAATGGTTGAATCATTGGTTAAACTAACATTACTAATTTGAACGTTATTCCCAAATAAGAAAAATGGAATAAGCGCTAAAAATAGTGCTAAAAAGAAGGGGGAAATTTTTTGCATATTCTTGTGTCTATTTTTTATTACAAATAAAATTTTGACTGCAAATTAGAAAAAAACAAAACGAATAGGGTTAAATGTGTCAGATTAATCTTTAAAAGATGATCAAATTTTTACAAAAAAACAAAATCGAATTGCTAAGAAAAGTGCCCTTTTTTTGAACAAAAAGGCTAGATTAGCGTTGTAATAATGTATCTAACTCAGATATTATTTAAGAAACACAAAACTTTTTATGAAATACGCAATTACTACATTGCTTGCTATCTTTATGTTAGTAAGCTCAGAACAGACCCATGCCCAAAAAAATTATAACACATCAGTAGGGCTTCGTTTAGGACCAAGTTATGGCTTTTCCATAAAGCATTTTTTATCAGAACGGGTCGCTTTTGAAGGCTTGGTAACGAGTCGTTATCTTGGAGGATTTAAAGGGCTGCCCTCTTATGCCTACGGACATTGGAGTTCTACCCCTGGCGTGAATGTAGCTGCTTTGTTTGAATGGCATTTTCCAATCGGAAGGGTCAAAGGATTCAACTGGTTTATTGGTGGAGGTGCTCATGTAGGGGTATGGGGTGGTTACAGTGGTCATCCTCATTTTGATAATAATGATCGTCCGTATATCCTAACAGGACTTGATTTTGTAGGAGGGATTGAGTACACGTTCGAAAAGATTCCATTGACCCTGCAACTAGATATTAAACCTAGTTTTCACTTTGTTGAATATCTGGGCATCTGGTATGATGAAGCTGCCATTACGGCTCGATATGCTTTTTAGAATGAATAAAGAATGAAATAAAAAGATCAATTGTAAATAAATGTTGGAAGCGGAGCCTCGAAAAGGGCTTCGCTTTTTCTTTTTTTGGAATGCAAGAGAACCATTCCATGTTAAAATCTGATAAAGTATTGTTAGCTATCTCCAAAAAAAGCTAAACTTTATTGAAAACTGTGTAATTTTGGATTTTGAGTCTTAACTCTGTGTACAGGACAACTTAAAAGCGCAGCGCTCATGAGCAAAGCGAACTAAAAGTTTTTACATCTAATAAAATATCGAAACTACTTAACATTTTATTAGATTTTAGACCCAATTAGAACTCAATTGGGTCTAAAATCTAACAGCGTAGCGATCTAGAATCTAAAAGGGGCGCGATCTAATCCCTAGTTTTAGGTAGGTTTAAGCTGTAAAGTATTTTTAATTATTTTTTGTCCTGTACTCAGGTCTTAACTATAAATTTTGAGTGCAAAACAATTTTTTTATCTAATAAAAGATGGAGTCTATTTAACACATTTTATTAGATCTTAGATCGCTATCCAATTTACTTGGATAGATTTAAGCTCTAAGATATTTTTAATTATTTTTTGTCCTGTACTCAGCTATAAATTAAAATTACATTGACCAATCCTAACGATTATTTGCCTAGAAATAAAATGCTACTTGGTTTGACCTGTATTCTTATGACACTTATAGGAGTTCCTAATCTGCAAGCGCAACAGAAAGTAGCTACTAGAGAAAATAAAAAGGTAAAAATAATTGGAGACACGACGAAGGTGTATTATACCCATTTATCAAATCCTACAGAACCCCTGTTGGTAGACTCTAGTCTATATGAATTTGAGGATGTTGATGCCACTTGGAATGGAGGGGAGTGGTATTTGAGTTTGACAGGTTTGTTGGCAACACCAAGTTTTGACCTTGTTTATCAACCTAAACTCAAAGGTGGATTTAGAGTTGGTTTGAATCAATTTGACCGATACCAATTAAAACGGGACGATATTAAATATTATGATATCAAAGATAACCGTCCTTACACCGATTTATATTACTCTCAAATCAACCAACAAAATAACTTTATAAAAGCAGAATTTGCCCATAAGTTTAGCGACAATATTTATTTGGCTTTACAATACAGTTTGGCAAACCAAACTGGTTATTTTAACCACCAGCGATTAAGAAATCAGAATGTTGGCATGACAGTGCGTTATCTTTCTAATGATTCTAAATATCATGGCTACCTCAATTTTTTCACCAATGCAGTCAAGCATGAAAACAATGGTGGTGTTTTGGACGACACGATTGTTGGATTAGCGACGGACTTCTTGGCAAATATAAGCACCAATAGCAGCACTGCTCAGACGCAATACAATTTAACGGAAGTAAGTTATACGCACTTTTTGTATAATAATAAGGTGGATTCGGTTGGTGCCGAAACAAAGGCAAGCAACGAATGGAGTCATAGAATTACTTATCAGTTTAACCGCTATAAATTTTTTGATGGATCTCCTCCTACCAATGGAGCCATTTATGGACTTGCTTATGTGAATACGAGGGGTATCCGACAGTTTATTCGCCACCAATTATTGGAAAATGAACTTAGTTTTAGACAGGCGATAGGAGGCTCCTTAACCTCTGCACCACTTTGGGTAAAAGCCTATGTAAGGCATAGTTGGAATGCTGTTTATCAAGAACCCATCACATTTGATATTCACAATTTAACGGCAGGACTGATCGCTCAAAATAACCCTCAATTTAAATTCAAATATAGAATAGAGGGGCAGTTGACTTGGGCAGAACGGCAACTTGACTTTTTTGTAAAAGGTAGAGTGGGTTATGATTTAGGACCAATTGGTTATTTGCAAGGGACGGCTTTGTTTCAGCGTTACCAACCTAGCTTGATTGATCGTCAATTGTATGTGTCTTGGGATCAGGTTTGGGATAATAATTTGCTTTTTAAACAAGTTCAAGAACTGAATTTTGGAGGAAGTTATACCTATAAGTTAGATCGAAAAACTTGGGGCTTGTACTTCAAAGGTGAAGTACTCAATCATACCCTGAGCAATTGGGTGTATTACGATTCTAGCCAAGTACGTCAAGCTACGGAGTCCGTTAATATATTACAAGTAAAAGCACAAGCTAATTTTAGAATCTGGAAACTAAATTTAGACAACCAAGTGATCTGGCAGCCTGTGTTGGCTGGTCAAGAATATGTTCGAGTACCAGAATTATTGTTAAAACACAACTTATATTTTCAAAGCTATATTTTCAAACGCGCTATGTTGGCAAAAGTAGGTGTTTTGTTTTGTTATAACACCGCTTACAAAGCAGATGGTTATGCGCCCTTAACAGGAGCTTTTTACAATCAAAATAATTTTATTGCCAGTATAGATCCTCGTTTGGATGTCTATGCTAGTTTTAGAATTTGGCAATTCCGATTTTTTGCACGGGCAGAAAATTTACTACACCTTGTTTACGAACGAAATTATGCCACCGCATATCAACACCCTGTAACCAACTTTGTCGTGCGTTTTGGTGTTTCTTGGCGTTTGTTTGATTAATTTTTTTGTTCTAGGCGTATCTTTGTTATTAACTGATGTTACGCAAGTACCTTTTTTTCAGTATTAAAACTCATCGTTACTTTATTTAAGGAGTGTTTTAATGTTGAATGCTGTAATGCTAAATTTTTAATGTTTGTTGTGCTATAAAGCATTCAACATTAAAAATTTAGCAGTAAGAATTAAGAACAAGTTTATACAAGAACATTGATTTTTGATCGACCTAATTATTTGTTTGTGTAAATGAGTTAATAAAACAGCCTTCAATTGCACTCCAAATAATGGCAAGTGTATACAATTTAGGTGATTTTGAAGATAAATAGAAGAATCGTACAAAAAACATTTTTTAAGGCACGATAGAGACTACTTATTCTGTAAGCTATTCCAACCTTTTGGCTTCTTTATAAGTCTACTTATTATAAGGTGCCGTCTAAGAATAACATTACTCCGTTGAAAACCCGAAGGCGCAGCCTAGCTAATCAATGGAGTATTAAGAATAAATAGAATACCTTTTAATTCTTATGATTCCCCCATAAGATTAAGAGAAATTTACCAAAACAAAGCAAGTAAAAAAAGAGCGTTTCAATAAAATTTAAGATTTCGTCCTCATTAGAGTGCGAAAAGTCGATTATTTATTAAATTTACCCCTAGTGGTCTTCTGACTAGTTCTGTCCGAAAAATTAATTTACAACTAATTTTATTATTAAAACCATGAAAACTAAAAAAGAAATTCAATTGGCTGCTTTGACATTCTCTCGTGCCTTCAAGACAAGCCAAGTATCGGATTTAGAGGGAACATTCATTCCTTTTAAACTGACACATTTATATAAAGAACACCAATTTTACTTGGGGACATCTATTCTCTTTGGAGTGCTGTTTGTCTATCTGTCTTACCATGCTTGGTTTACAGATGCCGTTTACTATTGGCATATTGATGGTCCTGTTATCATAGGCGTGTCGATTATTGCCTTGTTTTTCATCTGTTTCCTCTTTCTAATCAACAGGTACATTCAGGTTGGTCGATACCTTAAAATTGCCTTAGAAAAGCCTGATGCCTCGCCTTATGGCGTGCTGATTACAAAAGATTATTATTTTGAACACAGCCCTAGTGATTTTCATATTATCCCTAGAGACAATATTGTTCGTATTGACCATGAAGAAGAAAAAAATCAAGAAACTTATTTAGAATTACTTCTAGACATGGGCGATCATTATGAGGTTCGTGGCATCACCTACAATGAGTCTGATTTTGATTTTAAGACTTGGATCGCACAAGATAAATAAATAGCATTCTCAAATAAAAATCGCTTATTTAAGCCCTTATTTCAACTTTAACGTATCTTTAACAAGCCTTTTATCAGGATAAGGTTTGGGGCTTTCTAAGACACTAGAAGGCTCTGTTTCGTTTAATTTTTGCAAGTCAATTTTTCCTGTATAAATACCATAAAAAGCAAGCCCACCAATCAGTGCTAGACCGATAAAAGAAAACCTTGAAAATTTCCAACCCCAAATATTTCCAAGGTATTCATCCTCATAATCCCCAAAAATCATCTTTCTTGCCTTGTCTCTGCGCTCTTTTCGACTCAATTCAATAAATGGTCTTTTATCCTCTTCTTCTTTCATAAGTCAAATTTCTTCTAGAATAAATGTTTGTTTCTTTTTTTATTTTTCTATAAAAAAATCAAAAAGATCAACGAACTATTATCCATTATGTACGTATAATTAAAGTTCAAACGATTCTTAGTATAATTATTGAAGCATAAAATTAATCAATTGTTCTCTAATAGCGTTTATTATAAAAAGAAAATAATTAAGTATCTTTTGGTCTTTGTTGAAAAGCAAGCCCAATATTAAACTTAAAAGCTGCTATTTATCTTCTCATTAAGAAGGTAAACTTCGTGAATAATGAAGTTGTATAGAATTAAGTAATAATCAAATATGAAATCACTTTTTGCCCTACTCTGCGTTGGATTTTCGTCAAATAGCTACGGCTATGCTCCTCAAATCCGCCTTAATTAGGATCAAAAATTGTACTCATATTTAAAAAAGACGCAATTCTAAACAACTTCTGCTTGTTAAAAGAAAAAATGAAACTTATGAAGAATATTTTGATGGTTTTAGCCATTTCTATTTTAAGTTCTGGATTAACACTAGGAATTTATAAATACTGTATTGAAGCACCTGTAAGTCCTGTTCGGGATGTGATTATCAAGGAAGCTTCCTTTGCAAAACAAGTCAATCACCCTAATTATCATCCAGATATTACCAATGTAAGCTCTTTTAAAGATGCTGCTGAATTGGTTCGTCCAGCGGTCGTGCATATACATAGTAGTAGTGGTGATCGTTACGATCGTTTGTTTGGTGGAGAGTCTTCTGGCTCTGGAGTAATTGTTTCGGAGGATGGTTATATCGTAACCAACAACCATGTTATTAGTGGTGCTAAAGAAGTGACGGTTACCCTAAATAACAAGAGAACTTATGAAGCCAAAATCATTGGTACCGACAAAACAACGGATTTAGCGGTTATCAAAATAAAGAAAAAAGACTTAAAAGATGTCGAATTACCCATGCTTCAATTTGGCAATTCTGACGATGTTTCTGTTGGCGAATGGGTCTTAGCGGTTGGAAATCCGTTTAACTTAACGTCTACTGTTACCGCAGGAATTGTTTCTGCCAAAGGTAGAAATATTGACATTCTAGATGGCGCTTATGATATTGAATCTTTTATTCAAACAGATGCCGTTGTCAATCCTGGAAACAGTGGTGGTGCTTTGGTAGATACTGATGGTAATTTGGTTGGTATTAATACCGCTATTATTACTCGTTCTGGACGTTACGAAGGCTATTCTTTTGCGGTACCTTCCAATTTGGTCAAAAAAGTGATGCAAGATTTAATTGAATTTGGCGAAGTCCAAAGAGGTTTCTTGGGGGTAACGATCAAAGATATTTCGGATGAAATTGCAGATGAAAATGAGCTGGAATCTATGGATGGTGTTTACATTCAAGGGGTTGGTGAAGAAAGTGCTGCGGAAGAAGCTGGTTTAGAGCGTGGCGATGTAATTGTCAAAGTAAATGGCATTGATGTCAAAAGCTCTCCTGAACTACAAGAACAAGTTGGTTTATTCCGTCCTGGTGAAAAAATTGCCGTTATTTTCTTGAGAGAAGGAAAATTAAAATCTACAGAAGTTACCCTTAAAAATGGTTCTAATACGGTTTCTCTTGGTGAAAAAAGAGTGGATGGTGGTTTATTAGATTCCAAAGATGGCTTGTTGAAAAATTTAGGTATTGCTGCTGAAACCTTAGATGACGATGAATTTAAAGATTCAGAAGGTGTTATTATTACCAAAATCGACAAAGACGGCATCATAGAAAAAACAAACATGGAGCGTGAATTTATTATCACTAGTGTGAATAATGAAAAAGTAGCTTCTCTTGAAGAATTCAAGAATGCGATTGTAAATGCAGAAGGTGAAGTGGTCCTTGATGGTTTTTACAAAAAATATCCTGGAGAATTTAGCTATGTTTTTGAAAAGGAATAAGACGCTAAATATCCTATAACAGTTTTTATTCGTATAAAAATCTTGTTGAATGGACAATAAAATCCATTACTCCTCCTTTATTTTTGAGTAGGTGTAATGGATTTTGTATTTTTACGCCACAGCTCCAATTTCACATTCAATCATTGCCTGATCTAAATTTAATATGAAAAAAATAATAGCCATTGCCTTGATCGCTGCTACTTTATTAGCTTGTGAACGAAAGGGCACTTCGTTTACCAAGAGCATTAACAATACCAGTACAAAGACCATACACTTTTACTTTTATGGTATTTATAACCCTGTAACTTATGGAGATACAGTAACGGTTAATCCTGGAGAATTGAAAGAAATTCATTATTATAAAGAAGAAAATAGCGATGTTGGGGTACAACAACCTTGTAAGATTTATGACGACTCTATTCGTGTAGAAGTTGTTGGCGGAGGAACGCTTAATAAAGATTTGACCAACGAAGCAGATTGGAACTTTGACAACGGAGCGGGCGATAGCCAGAATTGCACGTTTGAAATTACAGCTGCTGATATACTTTAGATAAGATATGTGGAAGGTTATAGGAATTCCTCTGGTACTTTACTTGGTTTTTGTTTTCTATATTTATAAAGCTCCTCCTCCTGAAGAAATATCGATGGCAGAGTTTGTAAAAGAATTGCCTGTAGATAGTGTTTTGCAGTACATTAAGCACCATTCCGTTTTAGCGATGCAAGAAATGCAACGAGCAAAAATCCCTGCAAGTATTACTTTGGGACAAGCGGTTTTGGAATCAAAATATGGCACCAGCGAATTGGCTTTACAGGCAAATAATCATTTTGGAATCAAAGCAGAACCGAAGTGGGATAGTATGGATCGACACTGCATTTATTCGTATGAATGGAGCCAAAAAAAACAACGGATGTATCCCATGTTGTCTTGTTTTAGACGATATGAGACCATTCAAGCATCTTACATTGGGCATTCTGATTTTTTGAGCAAAAGACCTTATTATACCAATCTCTTTACCTTGGATATCAACGATTTTGAAGCATGGGCACATGGACTTCAAAAAGCAGGTTATGCGACAGACCCTAATTATGCTAAAAAATTGATCTCTGTTATTCATCGTTATCAATTGCATCTTTATGACAAAAAGGAAGCCCTGAACGAATCTTAGTCCGCTAAACTTTTACTATATTTGCGCTGTTGAGTCATTAGGTTATTTAAGGAATAACTTGATTCCTTATTACATTACTATAGAATGAAAATTAAATAATTAACAATTATTATGGAAAATAGTAACCCAAAAGTGGTTAAGACAAGTAATATTACTTGTAGAGTAGGTTTGGATGAACAAAATGTTCCTGTGAAAATCGAATGGAAAGCAGATGATTCACCTGATACGCCAGATTTTAAGGAATCTAAAGCAATGTTGATGGCCTTTTTTGACAAAGATTATAGAGATACTTATAAAATTGATCTTTGGACAAATGAGCTGCAAGTAGGTGAAATGAATAAATTCATGTACCAAACCCTTCGTGGTTTGGCGGACACTTACTTCCGTGCGACCAACAATCAGGAAATGGCAAACGATATGCAAAAGTTTGTGCAGTATTTTGGAGAGAAAACAGAAGTTACTGCTCCTGAAGAATAATTTCAACATTTGAAGATTTGAAGAGTTGAAAAGGAGCTATTTTAGTTCCTTTTCAACGCTTCCTTTTTTAGCTGTTTGCCTATTTATCATGAAATTACTACGTCAAATATTACAGCATCAAGTTCCGATTAACGATCAAGACTGGACTAGTTTGATGCAATATTGGACGCAAGAAAAAACACTCCAACGAAAAGAATATCTCTCCGATATTGGAAGCATTGGAAAACACCTCTATTGGGTTTTGGAAGGCACCCTCAAAATTTGTGCGCTCCATCAAGGTGAGGAAACTTGTATTGGTTTTGCCTACCCGAATACCGTTGCCTGTGCTTATCCTTCTTTTATTTCTAATCAACCTACCGATTATTACATTCAAGCCATCACGCCTTGTCGGCTTATTGGAATTTCGAGAGATGATTTTTATAACACCATCGAACAAAACATTCGATTGGAACGAGCCTGGAGAAAGCTGACAGAAGAAGCGCTTTTGGGTAGAATAGAGCGAGAAATTTATTTGGGTAATCCCAATCCCCAAGAACGATTCTTGCGCTTGTGGGAACGTAGCCCGCATCTATTTCAACTGGTTCCACAACGTTACATTGCTTCTTATTTGCAGATGAGTCCCGAAACCTTTAGTAGAATAAAAAATAAAGTTTGGAAACGTTGATTTCAATCAATATTTTTTAGTCCTTTTTTTTAGAGCTTTGTCTTGTTCTTAATAATAATTCTTTGAAAAAGATTGCCCGCCTATACCAAATAACTTGATTTTCACTATTTCAGTTATAAGTCGTAGGTTATAAGTAGTAAGCAAAAAAATACTATGAGTCAAACACTTACGACTTAGAACTTACGACCAAACGCTTACTGCTATGAAAAATAAAAAGAGTAGGCTAGGACAAAATTAGCTGCGCTGAGTCTTCAATTTGTCAAAGAATCATAATCATTAAATAGACTATTGAAATGAAATCTAACGACCTATTACAACAAGTGGAAGCCGCAACCATTGCCCTTCTAAAAAGAGCAGAAGAAACCTTTGCCCCTCTATCTACAGAAGCTTTAAACGAAAAACCCAGCCCTCAAAAGTGGAGCATTGCAGAATGCTTAGAACACCTGAATTATTACTCAGATTATTACAATAAAGCCATTAAAGTAGCGATTGAAACGGCACAAGAAAAACAATGGAAAGAGGTGCCAACATTTAACTCTACTTGGTTGGGCAAAAAATCTATTGAGTCGGTAGATCCTAACAATGTTAAAGCTACTAAAACGCCTAAAGCCTTAAATCCTGCTTCTTCTAGTGTTCGACCAGATGTTGTTGCTCGTTTTATCAGCGCACAAAAAGAGTTTTTAAGCTTGATTGAAGCCGCAAAAAAGATCAACCTCAATAAAGCAAAAGTGCGTATTGAAGTCTTTCAATTATTAAAAATGCGTCTTGGAGATTTGTTTCTTTTTATGATCGCCCATCATCAGCGTCATTGCAATCAAGCGCTGCGAGTTGGAAACTTTGACGCCAATTTATTATTTACCAACGCCTAGTATAGTTGATGGACGGCATGATTGGTAAAATGCTAATTTGATACAATCGCAAGGTTCCGTCCTCTCCTTCCTTGGGAACAAGCATATAAGGATTCAGTTGATTGTATACATTATAAATCCCTAGACTTAGTGTTTGGGAACCATGTTTTAGTTTTTTGTACCAATTGACGGTCACATCCATTCGATGATAAGCGGGCATTCTAAAATTGTTTCGATCGACAATATTCGTAATATCAGAAATAATGGTTCCTGTACTTAATGTTGAAGTGGCATTATATTGCCCTACTTGCGCTTGAATGGGCGTATAGCGTTCTAAACCTAAGGTAACAGGATGCCCTGTTCCATAAACCCAAGTCATGCCAACATCCCAATTCTTATTAAATTTATAATTTAGTACCACACTTATATCATGCCTTCTATCATAACGATAGAGGAATTTCTTGCCTCTGTTTAGTCGTTCAAATTGTCGCCAAGACCAAGACAACGTATAACTAATCCAACCTGTAAATTTTCCTTTGTTGCGTTGTAACAAAAGTTCTCCGCCATAACTTTCCCCTCGTCCAATATCCACTAAAGATTCCCAAGAACGTCTGTCTTGAAGAAAGTTGGTGCTAGGATTGTACTCCAACACATTTTCCATGATTTTATAAAAGCCTTCTGTTGTAAACTCTAAGCCTAACGGTAGGTCTTGTGTGAATCCCAGAGACCATTGATGGGAATGCTCTGGCGGAACATTTTTAGTAGTGGGCAACCACAAATCTGTTGGCAAACCAATGCCTGGATTCGTCAACAGATGCACAAACTGAGTCATTCTAGCATAAGAAGCTTTGATAGAGGTTTGTTTCGTCACCAATAGATTTACAGATAAACGGGGTTGTACCGAAAAATAATTTTGCCCTTTTAGATAAAAATCTGCAATATGAATCCCTGGATTGATCTTCAAAACTTTCCCAATTCGAATATCATCTTCTATATATGCGACAAATTCGTGAATATTATTGAAGCTCTCTATCTCCGATTCAGGTCCTGCAAAACTAAAGCTAGATTTACTAATTTCTGGTCTAAATAAGTGGTAGGTATATCCAAATCCAAAGCGGATATAATGTTTGTTATGAGGAATATAATCAAAGGCAACTTTGCCGCCCACATCATGGATAGGCGTTTGTCCTTCCGACTCAAATTCGTCTTCTTGTATTGTAAAGCCTTGACCATTTAACAATTCCGCATAACTCTCGGTCTTAGACTCGTAAAAGTAATTGCTATAAGTAGCAGACACCTTCATAAACAACTTTTGGCTTAGTTCTGTGTGCCAATGCAAGGCAACAATTTTATTTCCCCACTGCAACTGATCTTCATTATTAATGGACTTCGTTAAGGTCTCTTTACCTAAGAGAAAACTTAGATTACTGGTTTGTTTATAATTAAAAAAATCATCGCCAAAATAGCCGTTTAAAATCAAGTAATTCTTATCCGAAAATTTATGTTTTAGTTTAACATTAATATCATAAAAACTATAGTTAATAATATTGCCACTTCCACCATTATCATTAACTATCGCCTGTTGAATAGGCACCCCAAATAAATCTACCCAAGAGCGTCGAGCAGCAACTAAGAAAGAAGTTTTACCTTTCCAAATGGGTCCTTCAATCGAAAAACCACCTGAAAGCAAGCCTATCGAAACTTCGCCATGAAATTCCTGCATGTCGCCCGTTCGAGTATGAATGTCTAAAACCGACGATAACCGACCACCATATCGAGCAGGAAAACCGCCTTTAATAATCGTTGCTTTCTTAATAATTTTGCTGTCAAAGATAGAGACAAATCCAAAAAGGTGATTGGCGTTATAAACAGGCACACCATCTAATAAAAACAAATTTTGATCAGGTCCTCCCCCTCTTACAAACAAACCAGGAGCGCCTTCACTACCCGATTGTACTCCAGGTAATAATTGCATTGCCTTGATCACATCTGCTTCTCCCAACATACTGGGCAAGGCTTTAACGACCTTGATATCCATTGTATTACTACTGATAACATTCAATTCGTGCCTAGATTCTATATTTTCGCTAGATTCGACAACAATCTCCTCCATATCTTTCCCTGCATCCAAATTAACGTCTAATTTGGTGTGCTTTTCCAAATCCAGTATGGTTGTAATAGATTCATAACCAATATAAGAGCAAACAATCTGATGTTTCCCTTTGGGAAGGGTCAGGCTATAAAAACCTTCTATATTGGAGGTGGTTCCTCTGGAAGTAATCGGCTCAAAAACCGTAGCGCCAATCAAAGGATCGTTTGTTTTCTGATCAATTAGGTAGCCACTAATTGTAAATTGCAAGGGCAATGGCTGGACTTTATCTGGATTATTATACAAGGTGATTTGTGTTCCAAATAGCTTAAAATCAATGTCCGTTTCAGCTAATACCTGCGCCAAGACCCAACTTATTTTTTTGTTTTTAGCATTCAAATTAATTCGCTTCTTCAAGGAAATCTTAGAGGGATCAAAAACAAAATGGAGGGCTGTATTTTTCTCTTCTAATAAGCTTAATGCTGCAGCAATGGATTTATTTTGAATATTAATACTAATATGTTGCTCTAAAACAGGACTCCCTTGCCCCCAAACACCTTGATGCAGTCCAAGTAAAAGTAAAGCTAAAAAAAAGAGATTTGATATACGTTTTTTTGATAACATCTGTCGTTGATTTAGAATGGCAGGCGTGGGATGGGTATGGACGAACAAAGATACAAAAAAGTCACTAGGGAATAGATTTGCCTTGAATTTAACCTTGTTAACTCATTTACGCAAGAACATTTTAGGTAGTATTGAACTTACTTTTACTTAAAAAATATTGTTTTAATGCTGAATTTTGAATGTTGAATGCCTTTTGGTTATAAATAGGGCATTCAACATTAAGCATTCAAAATTCAAAATTAAACTATATTTACTGAGCCGTTTACTAGCTTTAAGCCGCCTAATTAATTTTAGTTAGCTCCGCTGCTACTTTGTGGTCGCTTTGCTCATGAGCGCTGCGCTTTAAGTTCTGCGTAACATCAGTTGTTAAGATAGGTTCTATTGTCACAATAAAAGTCCTTCAATCAAAAATTAAGCTTCGTTTTCAGAAAACTAATGACATCTTCTCCGCTTGTTCCTGCCTTTATCCAATGCAATTCTTTTTCCTTCCTCAACCAAGTCAATTGACGTTTTGCATAACGTCGAGTATTTCGTTTGACCAATTCTGTGGCTTCTTTTAAAGAGATTTTAGCATCGAAATAATCAAAAAACTCTCGATATCCAACCGTTTGTAAAGCATTGAGTGCTCGTTGAGGGTACAGGGCTTTTGCCTCCTCTAGCAAACCCGCTTCTAACATTAAATCTACTCTCCTATTGATTCGGTCATACAAGGCAGCACGCTCCCAGTCAATTCCTAGTTTGATGACTTGAAAAGGTCGTTGTACTTTATTTTTTCCTTGAAAGGAAGAAAAAGGCTCGCCCGTTCCTCTATAAATTTCTAAAGCCCGAATCAAACGATGTGGATTCGATAGATCTACCTTAGAATAATAAACTGGATCTGCCACTTGCAACTCTTTTTGCAAGGCTTCAATGCCTTCTTTTTCTAACAACTCATTGAGCTGCACTCGAATAGTTTCATCTACGGTAGGATACACATCCAAGCCATCACAAACGGCTCTTATGTACATTCCTGAACCACCCACCATAATGGCGATGTCATTTTTTTGATAATAAGTATCTAAAAAAGAAAGGACATCTCGTTCGTAATCTCCAATATTATACGCCTCTGTGATAGAAAGGCAATCGACAAAATGATGTACAGCTGCTGCCAATTCTTCTGCATTTGGCTTAGCCGTTCCTATGTTTGTTTCTTTAAAAAATTGCCTAGAGTCACAAGACAAAATTTCTGACTCAAAGTAGTGCGCCAACTCAATCGCTAAACTTGTCTTTCCGCTAGCTGTTGGACCTGCTACTACTATCAAATATTTAGTATTCTCTTCCATCTTTAAAAATCAATTCCGTATTTTTTTTTCTGAAATGTAAAATTACTATTTAGTTTTATCAATTAGGAATGAAAATTAAATAAAGTGCTAGAGTTGACAAGGTTTATTTTATTTATAATGAGGCAAAAAACGCAGGCATAGCATCGCTATGACGAGTATTTTTAACATTCCTGTAAGGACCTGCGCTTGTTTGTGCAAGGTACAAAGGTAGAGCCCAAAGAGACAAAATAAACAAGTCAAGAATGGTACTTTATTTATTTTTCATTCCTTAGTAGTTCATGCAATTTTTTAATTGAATCGGCAAGATAACAAGCACTTTTTGAGCATACAAGATAGCAGCTACTTAGTATGTGTTTTTGCAATTCCACTATTTATACTTAATCCAAATAAATATAATTGATTAGAGACTTAATAATTTAAAAACAATTTCGTAATCTTGTACGACAACTGAAACTCTTCCCTAATATCCACTAAAAAAATGGATGCTTTATGGTACTAACAGACTTAAATGTGGGCGAAAAAGCCATTATTGAAAACTTTAACAATCCACACGTAGAATTGGTGATGACAGACATGGGATGTCCTTTGGGAACAACCATTGAACTCTATCACAAAACCTTGTCTAATGGACCTATTTCTATTAAAACGGCATCTGGTAATTTATTAGCCATTCGTTCAAACGAAGCTAAAAATTTGATTATTCGCAAACCATAATGACAACGACTACTCAAGCACTTGACATAAAGAATATTGCCTTATTAGGGAACCCGAATGCAGGGAAATCTTCGCTTTTTAACGCCTTGACAGGACTCAATCAGAAGGTTGGAAATTACTCTGGTGTTACGATTGATAAAAACACAGGAAGGTGGAAATGGACAAATGGCAAAACAGTGGATCTAATTGATCTCCCAGGTATTTACAGCTTATTTGCCAAATCACCTGACGAACGAGTGGTTTTAGATCCCTTGTTGAATCCTGAAAACAAGGATCGTCCAGATTTAATTTTATTGGTTTTAGATGCTAGTAATTTAACTCGAAGTTTGTTGTTATTAGACCAGGTTCGAGTCTTTAATTTTCCAATTGTTGTGGTTTTAAATATGTTGGATGTTGCTAGTAATAGAGGCGTTGAAATTGATCTAAAAAAATTAGAACAAAAGATTGATTTGCCTATTGTGGCTATTAATGCTCGTTTGCAAACTGGGTTAGATGGCTTAGAACAAGCGATTCAAACATTAACACCACCTAGTAATTTCGCTACGCCACCTGTTCTAACAGAAGCTTGGGAGCAAGAAATACACGAGCAAATTCCTGTTCAAAATAGTTTTCATGCAAAGCTCTTACTCAGCCAGTATGAATACCTACAGTTCTTACCAGCAACAAAAAAAACAGTCCTAGCAAACATTGTCCAAAAATATCAATTGGACTTAATTGAATTGCAAACGCAGGATTCTCAACAACGTTTAGTAAAATTAAATGCCTTTACAGAAGAAATCGCTTCTGCCCCAAAAAATATAGTGACACTAACAGAACGGCTAGATAAAGTACTCTTGCACAATGTTGGTGGATATTTGATCTTTTTCACCATTCTTTTATTTGTATTCCAAGCAATTTTTAATTTATCCACCCCTCCAATGGATTGGATAGAAAACAGCTTTACCGACTTTTCTATTGCCTTGGCAAATCTATTACCAGAAAGCCTGTTGACCGATTTATTAATAGATGGCGTGATTGCTGGAATTGGTGGTATTGTGATTTTTATTCCACAAATTGTCATTCTTTTTGCCATCATTTCTATCTTGGATGAGACAGGTTATATGGCTCGTGTGATGTTTTTGACGGATAAAACCATGAGTCGTTTTGGTTTAAATGGCAAGAGTATTGTGCCCCTAATTTCGGGTACCGCCTGTGCCGTTCCTGCTATTATGGCAACTAGAAATATTACCTCTTGGAAAGAGCGTTTGACAACCATTATGGTTACGCCATTGATGAGTTGTGCCGCTCGTTTGCCTGTTTATATCATTTTCATCTCTTTAATCATTCCTTCTACGGCTGTCTTTGGACCGCTTAGCTTACAATCTTTGGTCTTAGCAGGGCTTTATTTAGGAGGCTTCTTAGCTGCCTTGATTTCGGGGGCTATTTTTAATAAAATTCTTCCTAACGATACGCCAGGAGATAGTTTTTTCATCATGGAATTGCCTTCTTATAAGCTTCCTCAATGGAAAAGTGTCGGCATTACCATTTATCAAAAAACAAGTGACTTTGTTTGGGAAGCAGGTAAAATTATCATTGCTATTTCTATCATTTTATGGGTTTTGGCAACTTATGGACCTCCTGCTGCCATGCAGCAAGCCGAACAAGACGCTATTGAGCTGTATCAAAGTCAGCCAGATGTAGCAGAAAGTGAAGCGGCATTGATTGCTTCCAAACAATTAGAAGCCTCTTATATTGGACATGTGGGGCATTTTATAGAGCCTGTTATTCGTCCATTGGGTTACGATTGGAAAATAGGCATTGCCTTAATTACCTCTTTTGCTGCTAGAGAAGTGTTTGTTTCTACC
>CALDEP010000314.1 GCA_937942475.1 uncultured Aureispira sp. | reverse complement strand
AAGCCAAATACAGTGCCTCTGTGTACAAGCAAGAAAAATAAACCAACTAAACCATAAAGCCTCCACCCATGAAAAAAGCCTTAAAAATCATCCTACCCATTACAGCCCTAGTCATAGCAGGCTTATTCTTCTTTAAAAATGATTTGATGCTATGGAAGGTCACCAATAAATACAAGACAGACCCTTCTTCAATTAATTTGTATGCCGATCTTCCAAAAGAAATAGGTGCAGCTGCTAGAGATGAAATACTCCAGATTTATTTGGAAAAACCAGACACTTCTGAAAAAAGCTTGGCTTCTACGATTGAATTAATTGCGTTTATCAGGACTCGTCTTTCTGAGTCTTCTGTAGAGGATAAAAGCCCGATTTACAAAAAATCATTTGATGTTTTAATGGCTATTTACAAGCAAACTGAAAATGAGAAGATTCGTCGAAAGGTCGCTAGATTTATAAAAGAGAACGATATTAAAGCCTTTTATAACTACTTTGAAATCACTCAAAGGGATGGATTACTCTTTTATGATGATAATTATCGAATGCCATACGGCTATCCTGAAATTTATAACGAATTGGATACCGTGGAAAAGGAGTTGTGGTGTAAATATGTACAACCCAAAATTGAAGCTAATTATGTTGCTATACTAAAAGCAGATACCTTTAAAAATACATTACTCGATTGGAGATTATTGGAAATGTATGAAAAATCAAGCTGTAATAATGATCGATTACAGCTTAGAAAAATGCACTTTGCCGCATGGTCAGAATTATTAGCTAATTTCGAAAAACAGTTCTTTGCTTCAAAAAATCCTAAAGAAATAGAGGACTTCTTTATCCTAAGATATGCAAGCCACCAAATGAGTCATGAAGCTAAAAATAGATTGGAAGCTACAAATTTCATCTCTTTCTTCAATATAAAAAGTGCTACTGGCGGTTCAAAGGCTGAAGTTGAAAAAAAACTAATATTATACCTTCTTGATTATCCAATTGAATCTAGGGTAATGTGCTTAAAAATAGTGTACTATATTTGCCATCAATATGGGGAGTCTATGGATTACACCTTTATGACCAAAACTAGAGATAAAGAGGTTATGACCAAAGCTAAAGCATGGCTAAAATTAGTTGCCGAAAAATATCCAGAATTATCTATTGAGGAAGATTGGAAACATCAAATGATTATGAGTGGCTATCCTGAAGAAAAATAGAAAACCTAGAGTATATTGAGGCACTAAAACGGTGTGTAAGAAGACAGAAGAATACCTTATGATCACTCGTCCTCAAAATAATAATCCATAGAATCCTCCAAGATTTTAATCAAGGCTTCATCCATATAAGGATAAACATCAGGAATGTCTAAAACCACCAATTCTTGATCTTGCAAGGCAGCTCGAAAGGTTTTTTGAATCCTTGTTTTATGTTTGTTTTCCATCACAAAAATCACCTCTGCCCACTCAATGAGCTTTTGAGTCAAGCGAATTTGAGCCGAACGTTCCGTTCCAGCCGAGCGAACATGGAAACCCGCCCTATTTTTGAAGATGGTTTCTGCTGTTCGGCTACGCCATTTGTTCTTACTACAAACAAAAAGTACTTTAATCATTGCCGCTTTTTTTATTCTTTTATAATCTGAATAGATTCACTGGTGTCCATGTCAGATTCCAAGATGATTAATTTACGCCCTTCTGCTCGTTCGATTTCCAAGGCAGCTGTATTGGGAGGAATTTCCCCAAGGTTATGTGCAATCAAGGTTAGGACATTTACCCCAGGCTGCAACCGAACTCTAAAGCCTTTTTTATTGCTTGTAAGCGTATATTCTTTGATTAATAATTGCCCATTAAATTCTAAAGAAATAATATCGCCATCTTCTCTATTGGAATCGGATACTTGAATCCAAATCGAGTCTTTAGGAACATGAAGGGTTTCTTTAACCACTAGTTTTCGATTGCTATAAGCAGGTTTTGTAACTAAAGGTTCCTGTACTAAGGTATCTTTTGGTTTGGGAGGGGCAATGCTGTTCATTTCTACAACCGTATCAATTTTTTCTAGGATAGCAAGAACAGGTGCTGGATTGTCCTTGAATCGCTTCTTTTTGCGTATCCAGATGTGTGCAGAAATACATTCTTTTTTATGGTCGTCCCAACTCGTACAAACCCCATTTAAGTATTCGTACTTTTTATCTTCCGTCCAATTCAAATTCGCTTCACTAAAACAAAAGCCTGAATTCAGTTGATTTTTAGTTTCAAATATCTTGGACGTTGTTTTGTAATGCATCCCACCATTATCATTAACCGTAGCACGAAGGGCAAAACGAGCATAATGTGTTTTCTTATCGGCTTCTTCTGTATAATATTCGCCTGTATAGACGGTCTGTTTTTTATTAGATTTAAAGGATAATTCTACATTATGTGTTTTGGTTCCTTTCTTCCAAATGCCTCGTTCCCAATAGTCTTTGTAACCATCATTGGCAGAAGCGCCTTCGCTATGATCTAAATAACCTTCCCATCGTCCTGCAATATTCTGTGCGACCAACATTTGAAAACTAAGGAGACTGATGAAAAATAGAAGACTTACTTTCATGGCTTAAATTTTATTATTTCTTTATAAATTTATTTGAAGTGGGGAGGCTTATTCGAAGTATTATACTTATGCGAATCAAGAGTTTAAATAAAAAAATATTAATGTCTAAAGAGTTAATTTATTTAGCGTTCTCATGTACATAATAAAAATAGTTTGATATGCTGTACGTGAATTAAAAGGGCGTGACGTAGATTGGGGAATGGCTTCTGTGAAGAATACGTCCGTATTTAGCGGGCGCAGCATTCGCTAAATACAGTATTCGAGCAGTAAAAGCCATCCAATCGAAGTCCCAAGCCCTTGACTTTGGTTCTTTGGTCAAGCAAAGAACAAAATAGAAAAACCCTTGCAGGAATTTAAAATCAAGTCAAATTTATGATAATCAAGTTATTAGTTGATTTTAATTTATCTTTTGGATTATAGATTTAGCTCTTGATTCGCATTACTTATTATATACTAAGAATAATGCCAATTTAAAAGCAAGAAATAAAGGTGAATTAGCGTTTATTTTTCTTGATAAGGAATCTTACGAACAGCACAAATCTCTTTCAAGAAGGCTCGCAAGGTAACAAAACTTTCGAAATTTCGAATAAGAATGGAAAAAGGATCATAAGACCCGCTAGGGTTTATGTAACCATGACATCTGATTTTTTTTGTAATAATTTCTTGCCTTGGATTTTCCTCAGAAGTAGAACGGCTTTTTTGATACCTAAAGGTCAAGCTTTTGGCGTTGCTACTGATCTGATTGTCTGTATCCAAACCAGAAGCTTCAATAGAAATTAAATCGCTAATGAGGATTGAAACAACCCTGTTTTTAGGATAAAAGAGTCTATAAATATTGATTCTATCAGAATGAATGCGAATGACAACATTCGTAAATTGAAAATACAACAACACAAGGATAATAAAAGAAAAGAGTAGGCTGCTAAAACCTATGATTAGAGTAGGACTTAATAAAGAAAAAAAAGATGGAGCATTAATGGATAGATATAATCCAATTGGAACACAAATTATTAACAAGGAGAAAAAAAACATGCCGCTAAAGCCCCTAGTCGAAGGACGGAAACGTTTCACTTTTTGATGTGCTACGATTTCTCGATAACTAAGGATGCTAGTTCCATACAATGCTGTTTCAATTTGTGCTGATAAATTCTCCATATCTACTAAATAGTAGAGCCCTTTTTTTTCTAAGAGTCGCAAGGTATGCTTGCCAATTTCTGCGTACAAAATATTATCTAAAGCATTGATATTATCTTCTTCCTTGGTATAGGATTCTTTCAAGGTTTTGGTGTAGCCTTTTTCCTTAGCAATCTGCCATATATCGTCCACCCACAACAAGCGTTGTGTTTCTTCTAATACCTTATAAGCAAGTTCTAGATAAGTCATGAAAAGGAGATTCGTAAACGACTAGAAAGTTT
>CALDEP010000313.1 GCA_937942475.1 uncultured Aureispira sp. | reverse complement strand
CACGAAACGGCTCGTTTTATGCGCATTACTGGAGCTGGTTTAAAAGAAAGCCATCCGCATGATATTTACATTACAAAAGAAGCTCCAAACTACAGTGTTCGATAGTTTAGGTTTATAACACGAATCAAGCGCTAAAATTAGGTCTGATAAATAAAAAAGGAAATAAAGGCGTCACAAGAATGTTGAATCTTGAATTTTTAATGCTGAATGCTTTATAGCATAAGAAACATTAAAAATTCAGCATTTAGCTTAGCACTCAACATTTAAAAATGTAGGCTTGCAAAACGAGATAGCCCTGTTTTAAATATACGATTTATGGATGTTTTAGCCCTTGGTTCGAATTTATAGTTGATCAGAAAAGTTCCTTTATTCATAATCTTGAATTTGTTGTTTTTTCAACAAGTCATTGTCATAATTATAAAAAGATGAATAACCACGAGTTAGTTCTAGTATTAGATTTTGGTGGGCAATACAATCAATTGATTGCTAGACGTGTCCGAGATTCAAAAGTATATTGTGAGGTACTGCCACACAATGCTGATTTAGCAAAAATTGTTGCTAAAAACCCTAAAGGAATTATTTTCACAGGTGGTCCAAGTATCGCTTATGAAGACGATGCTCCTACGGTTGATCCCAAAATATTTGAATTGGGTATTCCAATTTTAGGCATCTGCTATGGGGCGCAATTGACTGCACATCTTTTGGGAGGAACATTAGAGGCAGCAGAGAATCGTGAGTATGGAAAAAAAGAGTTGGAAGTTGCTTCTGCGCACCCGATTTATAAAGGAGTAGATCAGAAGACTATTTGTTGGATGAGCCATACCTACCAGGTTACTAAATTACCTAGTGACAACTATAAAATCATTGCTCAAACCAATCATTGTCCAATTGCTGCTTTTGCGAATGATGTAGACAAAATTTATGGTTTTCAATACCATCCTGAGGTAGTGCATACAACAGAAGGTACTCAGATGTTGCAAAATTTCTTATATGAAATCTGTGGCTGTCAAGGAGATTGGGTGATGAGTAATTTTGTTGAAAATGCCATTCAAAAAATAAAGGACGAAATTGGAGATAGAAAGGTATTGTGTGCTTTATCTGGAGGCGTTGATTCTTCGGTAGCAGCCATGTTAGTCCACAAAGCTGTTGGACATCAACTTACTTGTATTTTTGTTGATAACGGCTTGTTACGTAAGGATGAAGGCGATATGGTGGAGAAGGTTTTTACTGAACAATTTGATTTGAACCTAATTCGTGTCAATGCACAGGAATTGTTCTTAGGAAAATTGGCAGGCATCAGCGATCCAGAAACCAAACGCAAGAACATTGGTGAAACCTTTATTCGTGTGTTTGAAGCAGAGGCAGAAAAGCTAAATGGGGTTGAATTATTAGTACAAGGAACCATTTACCCTGATGTGATCGAAAGTGGTGATGGTACTGCGGCAATGATCAAAAGTCATCACAATGTAGGTGGTTTGCCAGAAGACATGTCTTTCACAGGTGTTATTGAGCCTTTGCGTGATTTGTTCAAAGATGAAGTGCGTGAAGTGGGTCGTGAATTAGGTTTGCCTGAACATGTTGTCGATCGTCAACCTTTTCCTGGTCCTGGCTTAGCGATTCGTATCATTGGAGACATTACAGAAGATAAATTGAGCATCTTGCGAGAAGCAGATTGGATTTATAGAGAAGAAATTAGAAAAGCGGGTTTGGCAAAAGAAATTTGGCAATACTTTGCTGTTCTAACAGGCATCAGAACGGTTGGAGTCATGGGCGACGAGCGTACTTATAGCTATACGATTGGTTTGCGTGGCGTTACTAGTTTGGATGGCATGACAGCCGACTGGGCTAGAATTCCTTACCCAACCTTGGAAGCTATTTCTACTCGTATTGTTAATGAAGTAGAAAATGTGAATCGCATTGTTTATGACATTACTTCTAAACCACCTGCTACAATTGAGTGGGAATAAGAGCAACAGGATTACCACAAAGATAAACAGGAGTCACCCCGATTTTTTTTCGAGGGTGACTTTTTTTATAAAGAAAATATTTTTTATAACATATTTTCAATATGAAGTTGTTTAGAATTAACGATTTTTAATAATATGTTTTTTACTTAGAAATCTATACCCCATTTTATAAAGAGCATCGCCCTGACACTATTATTAAAAAAAACAAACAAAATACTAAAGGGCATCGCCCTGACCCCCTTTCTAAAAAAAGATAAAAGGAGCATCGCTCCGACACCCTTTATCCGAAAAAAACATCTGAATATAAAATAATGAATCCCTACGCTTCTTATCTTAATATTGTATGAATGGTGACGAAGCGATGCTTCTTATATGGTATGCTGGGCATTTTGTTTTCTATCAATGGGTTCGAAGCTAACGCTCCTATTCCATGAGGTTTTTCTCCCTAACAAGCTTCGTTGAAGATTTACAAACTCCAAGTTTCATTGGAGATTTACAACGAGATTCGTTGATTTACAATTCATACTTAATTTTAAACAACTCCAAAGTGATAGAGTTGACAACGTTTATTTTGTATCAAATTTAGATCACCTCCCTCAACATAAAAAAACACAAAGAAGGGGCAAAATCAATTGATTTTGCCCCTTCTTTTTTCCTTTAGGAAAGAATTTTAAACTTGTCTTATTGCTTGTTATTTTTTAGTAGAAACAACGCCCGCTAAATGCTCCTTTGCGGCTTGAATTGGAATGGCAATACAACGTTTTTCCATATACATCATCATTCGATCAATCAACTCTTGCACCTCGTCATCCAAAGAAGAAACTTCGTTCTTAAATACAGAAGTTAAGGCATGTTGGCGAATGGCTTTAATTTGTGTTGGAACTTCTCTCAATGCCAATTCTACTTGTCTGCCTTTGTAAATTTTTCTAAATTCAGCAACACGTTCTTTAATAATTGCTTGAACATTGATGACTTCTTTTTCTCTAAAGGCCAAGTTTTCGTTGACCAACTCTTTTAATCCATCAATTTCGATATAAGTAGTGTTGTACTTTTCTCCGATAATTGGATTAATATTATTAGGAATAGACAAGTCAATTAAAATTTTCTCATCTGCATCTCCTTGTAATATAGTTTCGTATAATTCAGGAGTAATGATCGCTTGTGTAGCTCCAGTACAGGCAATCAAAATATCAAACCCTTTATCATACTGTGGTAAAGTATCCAAGGTGTGTGCCGCCCCTTTCCCTAACATCGCCGCCAAAGTAGTAGCATTGGCTTGAGAACGGTTGAATACCGTACAATTTTGGAAACCGTATTTTAATAGAAATTTACCGACTAAGGTATTCGTTTGCCCTGCTCCCACAATCAAGATACGAGCATCTCTAGGAGGGTTTTTAGCTAATAATTGTCGAATCGCTAAAGACACAACAGATACTGCTTTTTGACCAATTCGGGTGGTAGAATAGACTTTTTTTGCCGCTTCGACTGCCAACTGAACAGCCATTCGAATGGAATCGCCTGTTGCCCCAACCTTAGAACAACGTTGGTAAGCATCTCTCAATTGTCGCAAAATTTCTCGCTCTCCTATGACTAAAGAATCCACAGAAGAGGCTACTTCTAATAAATGCTTAATTGCTTCCTTGCCAGAATAAACGCTTGCAGAATCTTTTAATTTGATCGCAGTATCTAAATTAGGATAAACCGTCGATTCAAATTTTTCTAAAAAACAATCACTTAGAGGTTCGCTAGAGCAAAAGAAAAATAAAACACGATTACAAGTAGCTAAATATAATAATTCATCCATTCCAAGCGCGGCTTGAATGGTTTGTAATTTATCCTGAAGGGCACATTCACTGTCCAAATCAGGTAATACAAAGTTACCTATATTTTTGAGTGCGGTACTCTTATGTGTGATAGTTAGTATTTTATAACTACTTAGTGTGTCCATGTATGTAGTAAAGTACGGCTGTTAAACTTTTGTAAACGTGTGTTGGTTCTTGTTATTAGAACATAAAAGTACAAGAAATTATACATTTATCCTGTCATTTTTATGTCAGTTCGAAAGAAGTACTCCTTATTTAAATTTATTCTAATCAAAATGTAGAATACTTCTCTTCCAAAAGATACAAAATTCTTTTCAGTTATAAGGTGGAATATTGATTTGAATCTTCTTTTAATATTTGAAATTGCTATTCTGACACTAATATGGCAGAAACCTCTATTTCTACTTTAAGATTAGGGTTTATTAAGCGACTAACTTCAACCATTGTCGCTGCAGGTTGGATGTTTTTAAAGACTGCTCCATGTGCTCGACCTACCTCTTCCCACTCTTCTATATTGGTAACATACATTCTTGTTCGAACAACATCTTCTAGCGATGCGCCCAAATCTTTTAAGGCTTGTTCTATCTTTTCAAAGATAAATTTCGTTTGAGCGTAAGCATCATCTTGACCGATTAATTGATCTCCATCCATTGCCGTTGTTCCTGCAACTTCTATCACATTTCCTACTCGAACAGCTCTGCTATAGCCTACTGTTTTCTCCCAACTTGTTCCTGAACCTGTTTTTTGTCTCATACAAAGATAGTTTTTTTAATTGAAATGTTAATAAAAAGTTAAAAACTAAATAACCATTCAAACATTGAACAAGTGTTCAACATTTGGTTTAATTTTGGATAAATACCTGACAAAATGTGCTCTTATTCTTAGACACGATCTTACATCTAATAAATTAGCCATGAACACACAAATATCCATTTTATCCTTACTAATGCTTCTTCTTTTAAGTGGTAGTCCACTTCAATCCCTCCAAGCTGCTGCGGTTCCTGTTATTACAAGTAGTAACAAAACTACCGCCAACAGCCAAAAGGTCAAAAATAAAAAGAATAGAATTAAGAAACAACATAAAAAACGCTTCAAAAATCGTTTGAAGCAATTTAAAAAGACTCAAGCTACCCCAAAAGATGATTTTGGAACTACCCTCATAAAGGTTCTAGCTATAGCATGGTACCCCATCTCAATTGGTTTATTAATAACAGCCATTGTCTTGGGTTTGACACCACTACTTGTCGTAGCGATTGTCTTATTAGCCTTGCCTGTTTTTTGTCTGATCGTTTTTGGGCTTATTCTTCTAATTAGTCTTATGACCTTTAGTGGTTCTTTGTGTTAAAACAAAAAAAAATATTACAGTTTTAGAGGCAATATTTTGTACTTTTGTCCCCTAACACAAAAGAACATTATGATTTATAAGGTACTGGGACTCATGTCGGGGAGTTCTTTAGATGGCTTAGACATTGCCTACTGCTCTATTGATTGGCAAAATAATCAGGTAAAAGATTGGCAATTATTAGCAGGAGAAACACTAGAATTCTCGGATATGTGGAAAAGTAGGCTCAGTAATTTACCGAGCCAAAGTGGGCTTATCTTTGCCAAGACCCATACTTATTTTGGGCATTACATGGCAGATTTGGTACAAACATTTCTCAAAAAAAATGCTATACAAGAAGTAGATTTTATTGCTTCTCATGGACATACTATTTTTCATAATCCAGATCAACGCATTTCCATTCAAATTGGAGATGGAGCGGCTTTAGCGGCTAAAACAGGGATTACGACTATTTGTGATTTTAGAACGCAGGACGTTGCCTTGGATGGAGAAGGCGCTCCTTTGGCTCCCCTAGCCGATCAATATTTGTTTGAAGGCTATGATTTTTATTTGAACCTTGGAGGCATTGCAAATTTATCTGCCAATATTAATAATCGTTGGGTAGCGATGGATTGTTGTCCTGCCAATCAGGTCTTGAATACTTTAGCACAAGAGTTGGGGGCTGAATATGATAACAAAGGTGCTTGGGCAAATCAAGGAACCGTTGACCAAACCTTGTTGGGACAGGCTGCCAATTTTGATTTCTACACAGAAAGCTATCCCAAATCCTTAGGCAATGAATGGATTCGCCAACACATTTTACCCCTATACTTAGCGGCTCCTTCTTCTTGGGAAGACAAACTAGCAACTGCTTGTGAGCACATTGCTATCGAAATTTCTACTTCTATTCAACAAATCCTTCAAAAAGAAGCCTTTCAGAAAGAAAATTACAAGGTTTTGGTGACAGGCGGAGGGGCTTTTAATGACTACTTAATGGAAAGCATCAATGCGTATTGCAATCAAAACCATTCCATTGAATTATTCCTTCCCGATCCTTCTATTATTAACTTCAAGGAAGCGATTCTTATGGCTTTGTTGGGCGTTATGAGAATGGAAAAAACACCAAATAGCCTAAAGACAATTACAGGGGCTCAAAGAGATACGGTCAATGGCGCTGTTTATCTAGGAGTGTCTTAATAAAACATAAAAAGAGCCGCAGTTACTCAAGCTGCGACTCAATTCATTCATAACTTCTATCTAGCAATCAATAGAATAGATTATAAATATTTATTAATTATTTAATTTAAATCTTACAGGTAAATTGTAACGCACTCTAACCGCTTTACCACGTTGTTTTCCTGGCGTCCATTTTTGAGACATTTTGTTCATCATTTTAACGATTCTAGTCGTCTCTTTTCCACATCCTCCTCCTGGATCTCTTAGCACTTTAATATCTACTACTGACCCATCTTTGTTGATGACAAAACTTACCACAACCGTTCCTTCAATTTGACCTTCTAGTGCCATTGTTGGATATTGAATATTGTCATAAATAAAGCTTAGTAGCTTTTGATCCGCACAAGCTTTTTTAGCATTATTATCCCCTGACTGCGCTTCACAACCTGGAAATCTTGGCATTTGCTCTGCAAATATGATAATTTCGTTAGGATCTGGTTTTGGCTCCTCTGGTGCTGCCTCAATTGCCACTACAGGTGGATTGTAGGTTGCATTAGGGTCTGTTGGACCTGTATAAGTACTTGGTGTTTTACTAATAATGTCAATTGGTTCTTTAGGCTCTGGCTTTGGTGGCTCTGGCTTGTCAACAATATCTATAAGATTTGACTCTACTTCAGGTGGTGGAGGTGGCAAAGCTGGAGGTAATTTTTTCTCTGCTTGTGAGGTTGGTGGAATTTCCATCTCAATGTCCTCTAACTCAGGAAAAAACTCAGCTAAGACTTGCTCACTAGTAAATTGTGTCCACGCAAAAGCAATTAAGACAACGGCTACCGCAGAAGCAAAACCTGCTAATTTTATATTTCTAGTATGTTGATGAATGTCTACTACAGCATATTTTCGTACTAGAGGAGAATTATCTTGTCCCCCATCTGATTTAATTTTCTGTGATTGTTGATTCATATACGTTTTGGTCGCAAAGATGCCTAAGTAAATTGCCACTCCGACAGCAGCAAAACCCAACAACACTTGTCCACCACCTAAGATTAAAGTTGACATAGCAAATAATGTATTCATAATGTTTAGAATTGTTTAGCTCATGAATTAAATAAATCCATGACCCTGTTTAATGTTAAATGTTTCGTTTAGGCATAGAGCTGCCCTTTAGTTATTGCGCTTTTTTGCGCAACACCTTTGTTATAATTACAAATAAGTTGTGGTGAATATTTATTGGTGTGTAAAGTTGGGTGCGCCTTTTGCGCACCACTTAAACTTTATCTTTGGAAATTATTAAGAACCTACTATTACATCAGTATATGTAAATCATCGCAAGTCTTTAGGTTCCTCTCGTAAGCAATACTATCAAAGTAAACTAGCATTTTACAATAGCATTTGATGTTACAATTAATACTTCGTGGAGTTTTTAGTTTTTTAATAAAAAACATAAAAACACATCTTGCATCAAACTGATTATCAGCTTATTAATGTTTTGGTAACTAAAAATGCACATTGCTGATAATCAATTTAATACGATTTCTACACGAAGTATTGACAATAGTTCGTTTCAAGTTTTATCATTAATAATAATAAAGTGCAAAATAACGCGCTACAATTATATAGATGTTCTTGGTTTTAGTTTTGGTGTATCTCTTTTCTTTTTTTTGAAAAAAAAATCGCTACCCACAAAGTGGATAGCGATTTTATTACTGATTATAAACAAGTTACATCAATTTTACATTTATTATTTTTTATTCTTCTTCGTCTTTTTTAGGCAGGTCTTCCTCAGAAACTTCTTCTTTAACTATCTCGTCCTTAACTTCTGGCGTTTCTTCTTTCACTACTTGGCTTTCTTCCACCACTGGTTGCGCTTCCTCTTTAGGCGCTTCAACGGTAGCTTCTGGCGTTTCCTCTTTTACGGCTTCGCTTTCTTCTACCACTGGTTTAGCAGCTTCTTTTTCGGCTTTTTCAGCAGCAGCCTTTTTAGCAGCAGCAACCGCTGCTTTTTCGACAGCAATTTTAGCTTCCTCTGCTTTTTTAGCAGCAGCCGCATCCTCTTTTATCTTTCTAGCCAAATTACGAGCATTCTTCGTCTCTAAATCTTTCATTGTGGTATACATATCTTCCAATTTTTTACTTTTGGAATCAATACGCTCTCTAATAAGCTTGGCACGTACCTCTCTCAATTGCGTCTCCAATTGGCTGACATCTCCAGAATTAATTTTATCATTTTGGATAGACAACTCTTTTTTATCTCGTCCAATTGATTTTTCCATTTTATCAATCGCCCCTTTCAACCCTTCTATACGACGTGTAAGACGTCCTTCTGGAGAACTATTTGGAGAACGTTTTGCTTTTACCTTTTTAAAGGCATCGTCAATTCTATCCCACAACTTAGAACGAAGGGTTCTAGTTAGTTTAGAATTTTTGAACGTTTGTTGTAGTGTTTTAAGCTTGTCAAATGCTTTTTGTAATTCTGCATTTTCCTGTTCTATTAGCTTCTCTATTGGTTCTAAAATGGTGATCAACTTATTGTAGTTGCCCATCGCTTCCGATTCAAATTTTGCATCTTCTTGCGAACGCATTTTTTTCAATTGAGCAAACATCTCATTCGTTCGAGTTCGTAGATTGTTTGTATGCTCTCTAAACAGATTTTGCTCCCCAACTTGCATTTGCACCTTTGCCCAAAAATCTTTCATACGTTCCCACATATCTTTAGAATAAGATTTAAGCGCATCTACTTCTTCTTGCAACTCTTCTAATTCTACTTGATAATTTTTGTATAATTTGGTGGATAACACGATAAAAATCCATTCGGTTTGTGTTCGTGCTAACAATTCTGCCTTATCTGTAACAATGTCTTCAGGAATCAATGCCGAGCTAGCAGAAAGTGGTGCTTCTTGTGCTTCTACTCCTTCAGGAAAAGCGACCGCCTCTCCCTTTCGCCAATGCTCCATCAATGCTTTTGAAAAATCCTCTGAGGCCTCTTCTCCTTCGAAAAACCAAGATTTAACTTTGTTTGTTTCAGGATTAAGCTCTAAAGCTATCAACACTTTTTGAGTATTTTCTTCAGTACCTCTGGTTCCCCACAATACAAGTTTCGTTTTCATAGCAGTTCTTCTTTCTGTAGTTTATAATCAAGGCTATTTGACAGCCTATTTGTACAAGTATATTGATTTTCATTCAAACCTAACACTTATTAGATGTTTCTTTGTTCTTTGTTATCATAACAAATGAAGAGGACAAATGGTTCTTCCTCTAATTTAAGATTTCTTTTGCAAAAAAAAAGACCACTTGCCCTAAAAAAGAGCAAGTGGTAGTATTTTTATTTTAATTACCCTTTTATAATTTCTATAAAAGTAATTATTTACTAGGCTTAATAATTAACACCCAATGCTTTAAGTGTATCAAAATCTAATTGTCCAATTGGAAGTCCATTTTCTTTTTGGAATTTAACCAAAGCAGATTTTGTCATTTTTCCCATAACATTATCAATTGGTCCTGGATCGTAACCTCTAGATTTTAGAGCTGCTTGGATTTCTTGTACTTTGACAGCATTAATTTTATTCTGACATAATACTTCTCTCCATTCAGAGAAACCACCAGCTTTAACCAAACGACGGTTAGAAACTGTTCTGTATTGAGCAGGTACTTCAGTTACGTTAGTTTCTGCAGGTTTTACCATTACAGTTTTCTTAACGTTTTTGTATTCTGCTGGAATTTCAATTGTCTTTGTTTCTGCTGGTCTTACAACAACTGTTTTTGTAATGTTCTTGTATTCTGCTGGAATTTCTACTCTTCTTGTAGTTGGAGGAGTTTCAACAACACGATCTTTAGTTGTTTTGTATTCTGCAGGAACAACAGATTCTCTTGTTGTTGGTGCCGTTTTCATAATTGTTTTAGTCACGGTCTCATATTGTGCAGGTACTTCTACCAAACACCAAACTAGACAATCGTTAGGATCTTGTGACAAACAGTTTTTATCTCCTTTTCTCTTCACCCATTTAGTTGAAGCTGGAGAAATCTCAATTTGCTCAGTTACGGTTTCGTAAACGGCTGGTACTTCTATTAATTTAACCTCTTCTGGACGAACCATTATGCGACTCTCAACATTTTTGTATGTTGCTTCTACAGGCTCTAAACGAAAAGAAGCTGGCTTAATTTCGATTCTCTCTGTAACTGTTTCGTAAACTGCTGGAATAATTTCCAAACGAGTTGATGGTCCTTTTACCTCAATTTGTTCGTCAACTTGTTCAAATTGTGCAGGAAGAATTTCTAAACGTTGAGTTGCTTGTTTTGTTAAAACTTCTTCTGTTAAGTTTTCATACTCATCAGGGATCATACATTTTGCATAACATTTTCCTGACTCTGGATTTGGTGGATAATCTTGTGCTACAACCTTATTAGAAAAAGCGGTAATTAATAAAAAAGCAAAAATGAAGTTACTTATTTGTTTCATGTTGTGATTAATTTTATATTAAAAATCTTGGTATCTATAATATATGTGAATATAGTTATTTGACAGCAAACTTATTACTTTTTTAGCTAATTTATCGTTGAATTCGTGCCAAGATTTTTTTTTATCCTCAAAAAACACTTTTAACGTATTTTAACGCTTATTTAAACGACAAAGCGAGGATAACAAATAAAATATTTGACAATTTCCTTCCGCTGCATGCTATGTTCTTGCCATTTAGAGATCGGTTTTGCTGTTTTATCTTTCAATAAAATTAGAATTTCTTCTTTTCCCATCTTGTAAGCTCGGTTCGCTTCCTTTCCTTCTATGACTAAATAGGATAATTCTTCTTCAGTCAGATTAGGGTAATTTGTTTTAATTTTTGCTCGGATTTCATCCAAAAAAGCAGCCTCTATTGGTTTATCTCTTAGATCTACCTTCAATAGTTTCCGTTCTAATAAATTTTTAGACAAAAAAGAAAGTACAAAATCAGAATGTCCTGCAAAAGCTTTGATAGCCGCTAAGATATCTATATCATCTAAACTATAAAAATAAGCTATGATTTCATCTGCATTTTTTTTCAAATCTTTTGCCGTTAAGGTTTGGCTTAAAAAAAAATAAAGGGGCTTTGATATCGGCAATTCTACTCCTTGTTGGCATAAATCACGTGCTCGTCGAACAATTTGAATCAACATTTCTCCAGAACAGATGACATTTTTGTGCAAATAAACTTGCCAATACATCAATCGCCTAGCAATCAAAAAGTTCTCAACAGAATAGATTCCTTTCTCTTCTATCACCAATTTATCCTCATGTACATTCAACATTTTCAACAATCGATCATAGCCAATATTACCTTCTTGGACGCCCGTAAAAAAGCTATCTCGCGTCAAATAATCCATTCGGTCCATATCCAACTGTCCAGAAACCAATTGGTACAAAAACTTTTTAGGATGTTGATTTTTAAAAATCTGTATGGCTAAATCCAATTGACCTTCAAAAATGGTATTCAAATGTTCCATTAATAAAATAGAAATCGCTTCATGATGGACTTCAATCAAAGCGTGCTCCAAGGAATGAGAAAAAGGACCATGCCCTAAATCATGCAGCAAAATAGCTATGGTTACCGCTTCTGCTTCTTCATCCGTAATCGAAACGCCTTTACCTTTTAGTGTTTGAACCGCTTCCATCGTTAAATGCATTGCTCCAATGGAATGGTGAAATCGGTTGTGCGTTGCCCCAGGATAGACATAATGGGTCAAACCAAGCTGCGTAATTCTCCGCAATCGCTGAAAATAAGGATGTTCTATTAAATCTGAAATAATTCCTTTTGGAATTTCTATCAAGCCATAAATTGGATCATTTACAATTTTGTACCCTAAATTCATATTTCCTTTATTTTCTATGTACAGGACAAAAAGATAATTAAAAATATATTAAAGCTTAAATCTATCAAAACTAAGTTTTAGATCGAGCATCCCTGTTTGTGTATAACACAAAACAGCTCGGTCGCTTTGCGAATGCTGTTAGATCTTAGACCCTATTAAGCTTTAATAGGGTCTAAGATCTAAAATCTAAAAGTGGAACGATCTAATATCTAATAAAATGCTAAACAGATTCTATCCTTTTATTAGATAAAAAAACTTTTAGTTCGCTTTGCTCATGAGCGCTGCGCTTTTAAGTTGTCCTGTACATAGCTTTATTTTATAAAAACAATTGTACGCTCAATAAATTTTCAAGCTACTAAGTAAACTAATTTCACAATCATTCTGTTCATTATACTATATTTAAAATGTACAGTCATATCAAAATATATTTTTATTTAGTAATGCTATATCAATATTTTATTTTAATTTTAACAAAAAAAACAACTTTTACAACAAAAAACAGCCCCCCAGAAGCAATAAAAGTAAATTTCCCCCTCTCAATCAATTGTTAAAGCTCAATAACAAGCTTTAGTGAAGCATAAAACGAAAAATAACTTACGTAATACAATAGTACATTAAAACAAAATTTTGAGTTACCACTAAACTTATTGTTAAACCATTATTTTTTAGTTTAAAATTTCTTTTCGCTTTTCCTAAAAGCACTTTTTTGTTTCCTATCGCCAATTTTGAAACAGAGAAGACCATTTTTAATACACTAAATTATGAAAACTTTTACAGTCCTACTTTTACTTTTTCTCTTTTTTACTAGCCATATTGCTCTCAGCCAAAGTACTTGGCAAGAGATGATTCACGATCCTACTGCCAATTTTAATGCTATACAACAAGCCTATGAAGCTGATTTAGGTAATGTTCCTTATCGAAAAGGCTTAGGTATCAAACAATACAAACGTTGGGAATATTACTGGGAACATCGAGTCGATGAGAAAGGTGAATTTCCTGCACCAGGTCATGTTCTAAATGAAATGTCTAACTATTATAATACACATCTTAATGGTAGAAATTATCTTGCTGGCTCTGGAAACTGGACTTTATTAGGTCCTACTCCTGTACCAAATAACGGGACAGGGCAGTTGAATGGTAACGGTCGATTGACTTGTATTGCCTTTCACCCAACCGACCCAAACACGATTTATGTAGGCGCACCAGCTGGAGGTGTTTGGAAAACAACAGACAATGGAGTCACTTGGACTCAATACCTTACAGGCTTCACAAGGCTTGGTGTTTCTAGTATTGTCATCCATCCAACTATTCCTAATACGATCTATGTAGCTACCGGAGATAGAGATGGTGGAGATGCACCAGGTTATGGAGTCTGGCGCAGTACTGATGGGGGATTAAATTGGGCAGCACGCAATACAGGAATGGGCAATAGAACCATTAATGAATTGGCTATGGACCCTGCCAATCCTAACATTATGATTGCGGCTAGTTCTAATGGTCGAATTTATAGAACAACAAATGCTGGAGCCAATTGGGCTTCCTCGGCATCTTTGGGTATTAATCCAAAAGATATTGCTTATCACCCTACCAATTCTAATATCGCTTACGCTTCGGGAACTGAGGTACACCGATCTACTGATGGAGGTGTTACCTGGGCTGAAATCACAAATGGCGTTCCTGGTGGAGCCCAACGAATTGCTTTAGCTGTATCTCCTAATCAACCCGACTGGGTTTACCTTTTAGCAGGTGGAGGAAATGGTTTGATTGGAATTTATCGTTCTACCAACAGTGGGGCCGCTTTTGCAACAAGAACAACAACTCCTAATATTTTAGATTATGCAACCAATGGTTCAGGAACAGCTAGTCAAGCTTGGTACGATTTAGTGATTGCTGCTGACCCACTCAATGCCAACATCATTTATACAGGAGGTATTAACTTGTGGAAATCAACCGATGCTGGTAGCACTATGAACTGTGTTTCTTATTGGGTAGGGCCTTCTGGAGGAGTGGATGGCGTTCATGCAGATCAACATGCTTTGGAATTTTCGCCACATACTAACAATGTTTATAATGGTAATGATGGAGGGCTTTATCTTACAACAGATGATGGTGCCAACTGGAATGACCTTAGTGATGGTCTTGCCATTGCTCAACTTTATAAAATTGGTGTCTCCCAACAAACATCTGATAGAGTTATTAATGGTTATCAAGATAATGGAACTGCTGTAAGTAGTGGAACTACTTTTAGTACTGAAATTGGTGGTGATGGTATGGAATGTATCATAGATCCAACAGATGATAACTTCATGTATGGCGCCTTGTATTATGGTGATATTCGCCGTTCTACCAATGGAGGAAATACATTTGGAAGTATTACAGGGTCTATTGGTGAAAATGGTGCATGGGTTTCTCCTTATAAATTAGATCCTAATAATGCCAATCGAATGCTTGCTGGTTATGATAATGTTTGGGTAAACAATAATGTTCGTGCAGGAAATACGTGGACACAAATTTCTAATTTTGGAGGAACCTCCAACATGACAGATATTGCCATTGCTCCATCTAATAGCGATGTTGTTTATGTTTCTAGAACAGACAATAGTTTCCGTCGTTCGAACAATGCAACAGGTGGCGCACCAACTTGGACCAATTTGTCGGGTAATTTGCCAATTAATAATGAACCTAGAGATATTGAAATAGATCCAACAGATCCAACGCATTTATTCGTTGCTATCAGTAATGATATTTTTGAATCTAATAATAGTGGTGTAAGTTGGACCAATGTATCGGGAACTTTACCGAATATTTCATTAAATACGATTGTTATCGACAAAGATAGTCCTCTTGAAGCGATGTATGTTGGAATGGATGCTGGTATTTATTATAGAGATAATACCTTGGCAGATTGGATTTTGTACTCTACAGGTATTCCAAATGTTGAAATAACAGAATTGGAAATTCATTATAATGCTAGTGAATGTAAAAGCCTGCTTTATGCTGCTACTTATGGTGTGGGATTATGGAAAAGTGATCTAAAAGATCCAGGTAATGTTGCTGCCTTAGCTTGTTTTGAAGCTTCTTCTACAGATGTTTGTATGGGAGAAACGGTTACTTTTACAGACAACTCTTCTTATACCCCTACTTCTTGGACTTGGACAATTACTCCAGCTACTTTTACCTTTGTTGGTGGAACAAATGCCAATTCTCAAAATCCGCAAGTAAACTTTACTGCTGGAGGAAATTATAACATTCAACTCAACGCAACTAATGCAACAGGAAATGACTTAGAAACCAAGAATAGTTATATTTCTGTTTCTACGGCTAGTATTGCTTCTGCTTTTAATAATGATTTCGAATCGGAAGCAACCTGTGCAACAGCAAGTGACTGTGGAACAACAGCCTGTCCCTTGGCAAACCCTTTATGGGTAAATCTTATAAATGGAACAGATGACGACATTGATTGGCGAGTAGATCAAGGAGGAACACCTTCTTCAAATACAGGACCTTCTGTCGATTTCAACCCTGGCACGGGCACTGGTAAGTATGCTTATACAGAGGCATCTAGCTGTAGTGGAAGAACGGCTTTATTACAAACGGCTTGTATGACGCTAGATCAAAATTATGATTTTGTTTTTGGGCATCACATGTTCGGTAATGCCGTCGGAAGCTTACATTTAGATATTAATGTTGGTGGAGTCTGGTCTTTAGATATTATGCCTGCTATTAATGGCGATCAAGGGAATGTTTGGCAAACAAGTACCACTAGTTTAGCCGCCTACACTGGACAAACGGTAAAGCTTCGTATTAGAGGAATTACAGGGGGAGGTTTTCAATCTGATATAGCAATTGATGACCTGCGTTTTGTTCCTGTTATTTTGTTATCTACTCAATTAGAGCATTTTAAAGCAACTTGTCAAGGGGGTGGAAGTAATTTATTAGAATGGAACATGTCAGACAATCAATTTAAAGGTTCTTTCGAAATCGAAAAATTCATTGATGGCCAATGGGCTACGATTGGTTCTGAGAACCAAGCAAATCAAATCGAATATCGCTTCAATGATCCTAATCCATTTTTGGGTGAGAACTTGTATCGTTTAGCGATGGTTAATACAGATGGGACCAAAAAATATAGCATCAACACAGTTACCAATTGTGCTATTGATGTCTATAGTTTTGTTGTTTTTCCTAATCCATTTAAAGATGAAGTTTCATTACAATTTCATTCTGAATTTTCGGCAAAACTACCTTACCGCATTACCAATCTATTGGGACAAAACTTACTACAAGGACAATTACAAGCCGTCAAAGGTCTAAATACATTTACACTTCCTATCGAAGATTTACCTCAAGGGGTTTATCTATTGCATGCAGAAGGTAAGATGATTAAATTGGTGAAGAATTAATACCGTGTTTTATAACAAACTTGTTTGTTCCTACTATTAAATAAAAAAGAATCGTACTGAAGAGTACGATTCTTTTTTTATAACATAAACTTATCCTTTTCTCTAATCGTCTACCACAGCATCCAACTCTACTCTTAGATTTTCGATAATATCTTGTTGGCGATTGGGAGTATTTTTTCCCATATAATAAGACAACAATTTCTCTATATCTGCTGAAGGGCTCATTTGAACAGGCTCCAAGTGGATATCTTCTCCAATAAATTGCCCAAACTCACTGGGCGAAATCTCACCCAAGCCTTTAAATCGAGTTACTTCTGCTGTTTTTCCTAATTTATCCATTGCTGTTTGCTTCTCCGCTTCACTGTAGCAATAAAAGGTCTTTTTCTTATTTCGAACTCGGAACAAAGGCGTTTCCAAAATATACAAATGCCCACTGATCACTAACTCAGGGAAAAATTGCAAAAAGAACGTCAACAACAACAAACGAATGTGCATTCCATCTACATCGGCATCCGTTGCAACGATCACCTTATTGTATCTCAAATCATCCAAGCCATCCTCTATATTCAAAGCATGTTGCAGGAGATTGAACTCTTCGTTCTCATACACTACTTTTTTGCTTAGATTGTAACAATTTAAAGGCTTACCACGCAAACTAAAAACGGCTTGTGTTTGAACATCTCTAGCCTTTGTAATAGACCCACTCGCAGAATCTCCCTCTGTGATAAACAACATCGTTTCATTGGCTCCTTCTTTGTTTGTATTATAATGAAGGCGACAATCTCTCAACTTTTTATTGTGTAAA
>CALDEP010000312.1 GCA_937942475.1 uncultured Aureispira sp. | reverse complement strand
GCTGCTTGACCTGGGCTTGTTGCTGAAGCGGTTGCTCCAAATCCCCAGTCATAAGTGTATGTTGGTACGCCTGGTGTTCCGCCTCCAACTGTCGCTGTTGCCGTTCCGTCTGTGCCGCCATTACAACTTACTGGTACGGTTGCTAGTGTTGCTGTTACTTGACTTGGTTCAGAAATCGTAACACTACTTACATCTGAACATCCATTAGCGTCACTAACTGTAACCGTATAAACTGATGTTGCTGCATTTAAACCTGTTGCTGTTGCTGTATTTTGTATTGGAAGTGTAGACCAAGTAAAATTATAAGCTCCTGTTCCACCTGCACCAATACCTGTTGCTGTTCCGTCTGAAGCACCATTACAAAGTGCATCTGTGCTTGTACTTGTTGCCGTTACTGCAGAAGGTTCTGTTATTGTAATGGTAGAACTAGATATACATCCATTAACATCTGTAGCCGTTACTGAATAAACTCCAGCACATAGTGCTGTTGCCGTTGCTGTAACTTGACCATTAGACCATACATAAGTATGTACTCCTGTTCCTCCTGCTGCCACAGCAGTTAATGCACCATCACAAGCTCCATTACAACTAATAGGGACACCATTATAATCTGATGTAATACTTGTTGTTACGCTTACTGCCGATGGCTCTGTAATTGTTACTGACTCTGTTCCTGTACAACCATTTGCATCTGTTGCAATAACAGTATAAGTACCGTCTGGCAAACCTGTTGCAATTGCTGTGTTTTGTACTGGTACTGTATTCCAAGAATAAGTATAGCTACCTGCTCCTCCTGATCCTACTGCTTCAGCAGAACCATCAGCCGCACTATTACAACTTGGATCAACTACATTACTTATTGTTACTGTTACAGGAGCAGGTTCTGTCAAGGTTACACTTGATGTAGAACTACATCCTAAACTATCTGTTACACTTACAGTGTATGCTCCTACACAAAGTCCTGTTGCTATTGCTGTATTTTGTGCTGGTACTGTACTCCATATATAAGTGTATCCACTTACTGATGGCGTTCCTCCAATTCCTGAAGCAGTTGCTTCTCCGTCACAAGTACCTCCACAACTAATTGGAGAACCATTCGGGAAACTAGAAGTCACAACAGCATTCGAAGTTACCGTTACTGCTGGTTGTATAATTGTAAGGCAAGTATCTGCTGTACAACCTGAAGCATCTGTAACCGTTACACAAATAGGACCTGCTGACAAGCCTGTTGCTGTTGCTGTTACTTGACCATCAGACCATAAATAAGTATGTGTTCCTGTTCCTCCACTTCCTGTAGCGGTTGCGCTTGCATCTGAACCATTAAAACAAGTTACATTTGTTTGTGTTGTAGTTACACTTACTGCACTAGGTTCGCTAATTGTTACACAAGAACTTACAGTACATGCATTAACATCTGTTACCGTTACACATGCAACGCCTGTTGGTAAACCTACTGCGGTTGCTACTGTTTGACCATCTGCCCAAGAATAGGTGTAACCACCAAAACTACCAATTGGAGTTGCTACTGCTTGTCCATCTGGAGGTGCCACACCATTACAAGACAAGTCTGTTCCTGCTAATGTTACGGTTAAAGGTGTTCCTACTGTTACTGTCATACTGTCTACGCCAATACATCCGACGTTATCTGTTACGGTTACTATATAAGTACCCGAAGTATTTGCAGTAAGTGTTTGTGTTGCTGCTGCTCCAGGGGTCCAATTGTATACAGAGAAACCTGCTCCTGCATCTAAAGTAACAGAATCACCAGCACATAAGGTGGTTGATCCGCTCGCTACAATTGTTGGAGTTGGTCCAGGTACTACTGTAATTACTATAGATCCTGTATCTAAACAGCCATTATTATCTGTTGTCGTTACTCCTACTGTCATTGTAGAACTAACTGTTATTGTTTGTGTTGTTTCTAATGTAGACCAACTATATCCTAGAAAACCAGCCCCTGCATCTAAGGTTACAGATTGTCCAACACAGAATGTTGTTGGACCACTTGCTCCTATTATGATTGGGTCTATTGAGCCACAACTTGCAGCACAACAAGTAATCGTATCTGGTGCACCATCTGCACAAGTATTTCCCGATTGAGGGAAGATGATCATGGTGACACATTGTCCAGATATTAAACTACCTACTTGGAATGAATCAACATTAGCTCCTACAAGTTGTGGTGCGCCTCCGTCTATGGTGACAACATAACCAGCTGCACCAAAAACAGGCACCCAGTTGAATGTTACACTATTATTAGTAATCGTTCCACAAGTAGTAATAGGAGAAGGTAAAGCTGTATCAATAACAACATTTACAGAAGCTGTATCTCTACAACCAAACAAGTTGGTTGCAACAACATCATAAGTTGTATTAACTACGGGACTTACTGTTGGGCTATCACAAGCAACACAACTAATGGTTGCATTATTAGGTGACCATTGGAAAGTAGCCGCTGATAAGTCTTGGAAATCTAAACACCAATCTGTTAGAATTGATGGTGGTCTACCTACACCTGTTCCATTATTATTATGGGTAATTATAAGTGTCCATGTTCCATTAGAGCTTGCTCCTAATAAGCTATTAAATGCAGTAGAACCAAGTTGTGGAAAATAACTCACACCAGGTGCTATTGGAGGTCCAAAAGGCAAACCTGTTATTGGAGAATTTCCTGCAGCAATCGAAAATGTTGATGAAGGAAAAATAGTATTAAATCCACCGTTCTGGTTAGTTAACACAACTTGCTGTCCTGATGGTGCTTGTAAAGTGACTGTTATATGAGCCAAGATATTACCTGAGTTTGTGGTAAAACCTAAACAAGAACTCAATGAGGCTAACAACGCTCCATTGATCGTTACTGGTGCTATACCAGAAACATTCATTGTAAATTGTGTCGTAGCTTCTGATATAATATTAGTAGCACCAGAATAAGTAAAGAGGTTAGAACCTGGTCCGGCTGCTACTGAAGCTCCAATTTGTGCGGAGTTTCCATTACATAAGATAATATCAGAAGTAGGTTGAATGACCGCTGGATAAGGGGTTGTAATTTCTACTGTATCTGCTATTTGAGGACACAAACCGTCATCATACGTTAATATATAAGTTTGAGCGGTTAATAAGGTTGCAACTGGGTTCGGTATGTTAACATTAGAAAGGTTAACATTTGGAGACCACAAGTATGTTTGTGTTGGAGGAGGAGTACCATTATAAGATACGTTTACACCCAACTGTATAGTATCCAATTCGTTTGGACACATAAAATATAGACTAGAGGTTGCTTCAAAGTTATTCAACTCCATTACATCTATGATGAAACTATCTTGAGCGGAACAAGTTCCCCCGACTACATCGTAATATATAATATGAGAACCAACAGTAGTATTTGATATATCTACAACTCCTGTTATAGAATTAATAGTAACATTGGGATCGGAACTAAAGGTTCCTCCTGGTGTTCCTGTAATCGTTGGTATTAAATCGGCTCCTTGGCGACACCAAAGTGGCATTGCATAACTAAAGGTTGGATCTGGTACATCGACAATTGTAATCTGAATTGAATCAGATGGACAAATAGCAATAGAGTCTAAAGTATAGACAATACCATAGGTTCCAACTGCCGAAGAATCTAAATCAATAACCCCTGTAATAGAATCTAATACCAAACCTGCTGGATTGGTGCTTAATCCATTGAAGACTCCTGCCGAGTCTCCAATTATTATGGGCACGGGATCTACGTCATTCCTACAATATACATTATTGGTATAATTAGCCCCATAAATAATTAGGGCATAGCCCAGGAATTGCGTCGCAGGGACTGGACAGGCATTATCACTTATATTAATTACAAATGGATATGTTCCTGGAGTTAAATTAATAGAGTTTACAGTAAAGGTTAAGATAACAGAGTCAATAACCGTGTTATCAATATTATAACTAACTACAGCACCTGGAATGGCACTAACAATATTACTACTAACCGTCAAGGAATCTCCATTAGGATCTTGAATAACCAAAGTAAAAGAGGCAAAATTTCCTCTACATAGCTCTAAGCTACTTCCTAAAATTTGAATTGCAGAACCTTGTACGCCATTAGAATCAATTGCTGGAGGATCATTATTACAATTTACTTGAACAACGATCTGAACTTCACGAATGGTCGTCGCAATAACAACTCCATTTCGTATTTCTTCTATTTTAATTCCTATCATTGCAACCTGCGTTGTATTATCAGCAGGCAAGAAGGTCATTTGTCCTGTAGTAGAATCAAACTGAAAAGTAGTTGTTGGTACTAATTGAACAGGATTAGTAGCAGAAAGTCCTGCCACGAAAGGGAGTCCAGTATTCGCATTGCTCTGAGGAGCAATTAAAGAAAACACTAAGGTATCTCCATCAGGGTCAAATGCACCATGATTATATTGCATTAAAGAACTATCACACCCATAATAAATTGGCAAGTTTGAAAATTGCACTGAATTATTACAGGGAACTACATTGGTATTAATTGTAGTAGATATATATGTACTTGCACCACCTGGGTTTTGCAGATTTGTAACCGCAGCAGATCGACAACAAGTACTATAGCTGGCTGTCCAAATACATCCTGCGGGCAGCGTTACTATTCCTGTATAAATCCACTCTACAGAACCTTGTTGGGCTCCTCCATTACAGACGGATAGACTTGGATGACATAACAATTCATCGACAGGTCGTCCTGCAAATCCAGCAACCGTGTCTAATGTTAAGTTGGCAACATTTGAAGCACAAGTACCATTGTTCGTAAATGAAAGTGAGGTACTATTGGGTAAACTAATACTACCAGGAGAACAATCACCATAACAAGTCATTGTGAACTCGTATTGATTGCCACCTAAGCAGCTGTAAGTAATAGAACAGCCCAAATTATGACTTGCAAAAGCTGTTGTGTAAGAACCTAAGATTAGTAAGCTGAATAAACTTACTCGCCGAAGAAATGTAAGGAGGATTTTCATCTTGAGTAGTGTTGTTTGTATATCGCTAATTTTATAAAAAAAATGAGTTACTTAAATCAAACTATTGTTTGGAGTATCTATAGGAAGACCAATTGTTTAATTTCTTAATATGTTGTAAATAAACTGTATAAGAGTTCTAGTTAGAACGCAACAAAACGTTAATTTGTATTCATCCGATCAAAAAAAAATGAAAAAAAAATGAAACTTTAACATTCTGGAGCTCTAGAGTAGTAGAATAGTCCTCTGCAATGATCGGACTTTAAGCCTGCTTGGCTCTAGCTTGAATTATCTGCAAAAAATCTTCTGCTTTTAGAGAAGCTCCACCAACTAAGGCACCATCAACATCTTTTTCAGCAAACAATTCTGCTGCATTGGATGGTTTGCAACTACCGCCATAAAGAATAGAACAAGCATCTGCTAATTCAGTTGTATATTTTGTAGCAACTTGCGTTCTGATAAATGCATGCATGTCTTGTGCTTGGGCAGGACTTGCGGTTTTTCCTGTCCCAATTGCCCAGATGGGTTCATAGGCAACAACAACTTGTTTCATTTCCGTTTCAGAAAGGTGAAATAAGCTTTCCTCTAATTGTTGTAAAACAAAACTTTCTTGTGTATTAGATTCCCTTACTTCTAAGGGTTCGCCACAACAGAAAATTATTTTCACTCCAGCTCGTATGGCTGCTGAAACTTTTTTTGCTAGGATTTCATGATTTTCTTGAAAATATTTCCTGCGCTCTGAATGTCCTAAAATGACATAAGCAATATCCATAGAGTGCAATATCTCAGCAGAAACTTCACCTGTATAGGCGCCACTGGGTTCAAAATGGCAATTCTGTGCTGCAATATTGACGTGAGCAATATTTTTGCTCATACTATTAATAGTGTGGAGATAAGGTGCTGGAGGGGCAAGGACTATTTCTACTTTATTAGACATTTTTTTTGCCTTTGCCAGAACCCCACTAGCCAAAGTAAAGGCTTCCATGAGGTTTTTATTCATTTTCCAATTTCCTGCAACAATTAATTGGCGGTTCATACATCTTGATTTTAGAAAAAATAAAAGTGTTGGGATATAGGTATTTTCGACGAAATTACGCTTTTTTAACAATTATTTTAGCTAAATATCAATTGAAACTTAGAAATTGAACTAAGTATGTATGATTCTGATGGTATTATAACTCGTAAAATTAGAGGCTACTTTGATTTTCTTGTTTCTTAGAAATTAGCCACTTGTTACAAAGAAGCCTTCTATAAAAAACCTTATACTCTTATGGTAATTTTATCGCCCAAAAATTTTGGTTGTGTATCAAACAAATACAAATCTAACAAGGCTTTAGGACGAGCTAAATATTCTCTTAAAACTGTTTTCATTGTTGCTTCTGTTGGATAAGCTGCATTGTAGGCAACTGCATCAATACCATAGTATTGAGCAATAAATAAAGCTCGGTAATTATGGAAGCCTTGAGAGACGATTGTAATGCGTTTTTGTTGAAAAATTTTGTGACTACGAACCACAGAATCTAAGGTTCTCAAACCTGCAAAATCCATTGTGATACAAGAATCTGGAACGCCTAATTTAATGAGTGCATGACGCATATCTCTAGGTTCGTTGTAATGCATAGAACTGTTGTCTCCACTAACAAGAATGTGTTTTACTTTTCCTTGAAAAAACAACTCTGCTGCTGCGCTTATACGATGGGTAAAGAAAGGGTTTTCAGTACGCCCATTAACACTGCTACTCGTTCCCAATACTAAAGCAACATCGCTATAATCTACATTTTCGATATCACTATAGACCTTAGAACTAACCGAAGACAAGATGAATAAATTAGCCAACAAAACCACCAAAGCGCCTCCAATGACTCCTAACAAGGTATATTTAGCTCCCTTTTTTATCAATACCGATAATGATTTCATAATTCTATCTTTTTTACTAAGGTGTAATTCTTTAAGACTCTATTACAATATTTTGATAATCTATTGAACTATAAATTGGGAATGACCATCTACTATATAACACTTAACGCAGCATTATATTGTAAGTTAGCTTTTAAATCCCATTTTTAATTAAAACAAACGGGCTATTAACGTAATATTATTATTTACCGTTCAATTCTAGTGCTATATTTTGGCGTGCTTTTGCTTCGTACTTTTCATGAAAAACAGGTGAAAAATAGATTTTTTCACGTGCTAAAAAGTTCTTTAAGACCTTTTTTCTGCCTATTTTGTACAACACCTTTATGTAGGCAATTTTATATTCCTGCCAGATGGCTTCACTGTACAAATTATAAACAGAAGGCGCTGCTGCCAAAATAGATAAATCAAAGTCTAAAAAAAGGTAGGTATCTTGGTTTTCCAATCTAGGAAAATGCCCCTCTGTACTCATAATTAGCGCATTAACATAAGACAAACTCATCTCGTCTAAATACTCCTCAAATAGTTTTTGCGCCAAGATGGCTGATTGCAACTCATTGTCTTTAGCCTTTGCATTATAAATAGCATCGTGGTACCAGATCGCCAATTCAAACAACAAGGCTTGCTCTATACTTGTTTTGTATTGGTCAAATAAATTCAAAAAATTCAAAATATGAGCTAGGTTATGATAATGCCTATTTGGATTGGTATACAAATCATACAAGTCTTGATAGTAAATTTCTGCTTGATGATTGGGCAATTCAAGTGCTTGACACAAGGCTATAAATCGAGCCTTTAAAACCGCTTCTTGTTCTACATTTAATCCTTTTTGCACTAATAAGTCCATCATTTTGATCGTTTTATATCCTTTGGTTCTTTAGACCAAAGCCTTGATTTCATAGATTTAGAACCTAACATAATCCATTTTCATGCGTATATTAAAGTTAAGTACTCCTACCCTACCTACTTATTGCTCACTTCAACGACTCTGGAATATGAAATTTATCCTTATAACGTATAGTTTATTCCTTTTGAGTCAGCAATCCTATGCTCAATCTGGATTTATCACTGGAAAAATCTATAGTCAAGTTACAAAATCTACCTTATATAAGGCAAAAATAGTTTTAAAGAGAAATAATAAATACCACAGCAAAACAAAAACTGACCATGTTGGGAATTATTGGTTTGGTGAATTAAAATCTGGCAATTATTCCATTTGGGTGCTTTATGATCATTATTGTTCTTTGGAGGTCGATCAAATTAAGCTGCGACACGATGGCAGCATTCAACTAGATTTGGGCTTAGTCGAACAAGCCACCAATACAAATATCGCTGAATCTGAAGATAAGATTTACCAAGTTTATCAAACACCTATCTGTATAGATTTAGAAGAAACAACAACGGCACACCAAGATTTTAAAAACGAAATTCATATTCTTAGCGAAGTTTATAATGGTCCTGAAATTCGGATTGCCCCCAAAAGAAGACCTCCCAGTGCATTAGAAAAAAGTCGTGCAACACATTATAACGAAAGTCTCAAAAGTTTGGAAAAAACAAACAGTCTCTTTCGTTAGAGCCTGTCTAAATTCGAGCCTCCTAAATTCCAATAAAAAAAAGTTCTTTGACAATTTTTGCCAAGGCTTACAGTTTAACCTTTTTTATAGACTTGGGGTTTCAGTTATAAGTCGTAAGTAGAAGGTCGTAAGTTTATTAGTTAACAACACGTTACGACTTTCTACTTAAAACTTACGACTTATAACGGAATTAGTAAACTTAAATCACCTAGTCTCATTTTGGCAAAAATTGTCAATCAACCTAAAAAAAGCAGCTCAAATGAGCTGCTTTTTTATTTTTTACTTTTATTTTGTTTTAGGATCTTTTCCATCTTTCAATTTAGGATCGTCACTAACAGGCTTATAAGCTTTATATTTTCCACTAAGAACCGTTTTATAACGCTCTGGATGGATACGAATATCTTGTAGCAATAGATTCAAGTTTTCGATAGCTTCGTCAATATCTCCTTTAAAATTCTTATCGTTAAATAAGGCAGCCACCAAACCATCTTGGTTTTCAAAGTCCGTAATTTTATCAATATTGCCAATCATCTTATCCGCTTTGCCCAAAGTACCATCTAAGCTATTGATTACTTTATTGATATTATCCAAGGCATCTTTTGCAGAAGCAATTGTTGCTTCCAAATCTGCATCTTTTACTTGTTTGGTAATGGTGTTAATGTTCTGCAACATTCCAGTAATTTCACCATTGCTCTCTTTGATATTTCCTGTAATCTTGTTTAGATTAGATAAAGCAACAGAGATATTTACAGAAGAACTTACCAACAGATTATTCACTAAATCCGTCAATACTTTTACATTGGTAACCACGCCTTGCAACTCTTTGAAGGTAGCGCCTAATTCTTTATTATCATCCACAGAAAGCTTGGCTACCGCTCCCAAAATAGTATCAATCTTACCCAAATAAGGATCAGCTACCTCCAAGATACCATCTATCATTCCAGATACATTCCCATCAAGTGTTCCGCCAGATTCCAAGCAATTATCACCACAATTGCCAACAAATTTCAAAGAAATTTCTTTTCCACCCATCAAAGAAGGCTGAACCAATAAGGCTCTAGCATCTTTAGGCACTTTTGTCCCATCTTGGATGTTCATTTCTACGATTACTTTAGAGTAATCTTCCGATGGAGTAATATTCGTCACAGCACCAACCTTATAGCCGTTAATTGTTACAGGAGCTGCAATATTAAGACCATCTACAGAAGTAAACACTGCATTCGCAACGATATCTGATGAAAATACATTTTTTCCTTGCAAAAAGTTGTATCCCCAAAACAATAGGACAATCGTAACTATCCCTAGAATACCAATTTTAACTTCGTTACGCACGTTTTTTATGTTTTAATTTTATAATAATTCTCTATGTTCTCTATCAATAACCATTGTTAGATAAAGTATTTAAGTTCGTTTTTATTACTTCTTCAAAGACAGATTCTTTTCTGGATTCTTTCGAATATCACGAAGCTTCTCAGAAGCATTTTGTACACTACTATTTAAGCTATCTTTATAAGCTTCATCGTACAATAACTTAGGCACCATTCCCGAAGCCCCTTTTTGATAAGGAGCAAGTTTGAGGTTCAAGCTATCCAATGTTTTGTCGGCATTCACCAACATTCCTTCTGCCTTTTTAACCATATCAGGCATCGCTCTTGCTTGCTCTCCTAAAGTGTAGGCAATTTTTGTCATGGCATCAATATCTTCTTGACTTAAAGCAGACAGATTATTGACCAAAGAATCCAATGCCATCGCCATTTCACGAGTGCTAGCAACATCCGCCCCAGTCACCTTTCCACTTAACAAACTAGCGGTTAATTCTTTAAAACTTTTTATCGTTCCAGGCATTGTTCTATTCATGCCTCTCATTTTATTTTCAAAGCCTTTTGTTGTTTTAGCCAAACTAGCAGCAGAAGCATAAGCATTTGCCATCATTCGATTCATCCCGTCAGGTCCCATCAAGGTATCGGCTATCTTACCAAACGATTTCAAAATAGGTGCAGCAGCAGCCGTCACTTGTGATTTCATATTAACAACCTCACCAGGTATGACATCTCCATTCTTCAGACAATCTCCTTCGCAAACGCCTGTATAGTTGATGGTTACCATTCGACCGCCCAACAAAGAAAACTCTGTAATCACAGCTTTGGCATTCTGAGGTATTTTTGTAGCAGGATCTATGTCTAAATCAACCCAAAGCACATCGCCTTCTTTATAAATAGCGACCACCTTTCCATATTCTTTTCCTCTTAAATGAACAGGGTCGCCTTTCTTTAGAAACTCAAGATCTCTAAATTTTGCTTTAATAATCAGGTTTCTAGAGAATACGTTTGCTCTATTCAAATAATTAAAGGTGAATAAGGTAGCAAATAAAACAATAAAACCAATAAAACCTACTCTTACTTCTCTAGATATCTTCAAGTTGATTATTTTTTTCTTCGTACAGGACAAAAGTTTTTTTCTACCTAATAAAACATTGAATCTGCTTAGCACTCTTCTTATTAGATCTTAGATCGCTTCGCTTTTAGAATTTAGATATTAGACCCTATTAAGCTTTTATAGGGTCTAATATCTAAAAGCGTAGCGATCCAAAAATAGTTTTAGATAGATTTAAGCTTTAATACTATTTTTAATTACTTATTTAGTCCTAGCTCAGTATTTTTATAATAAACGGAATTCAATGTTGCCTAAACTTTCCATTTATCAACAAATTTTACACCAAATCTATGCGATCTACGAAACTACTTTTGTTAACGTAAAGTATATCCGTATTATCAAGCAATTTATCTCTGTAATAATTTAGACAAACCTGAAGGAAAGTTATAGCATACCAAAGTAAATAAATTCTTTTGAATAAATGAAGCATTTTAGAATAGTTGTACAATTAAAATACCCTTCCCTTTCACGATTCTTATTGAGCTGCTTCGGTCATTGATATTCTCTGCCCATTTTTAAACGCCACAATGAAAGCATCTTTAAATCCATTTTGACGCCAATATTGCTGTTGTTGTATGGCTGCATTTAAATTGGAATGTGTTCCAACTAAAAACTTATACGAAGCCCCCACTTTCAGGCATTCCACTCCTTTTACAGAAGCCCAAACCCCTTCTTTTAAATTACTTTTTTGAGTAGAGGCTGCCAATTGCACTCGAAAAACAATTTTATGATTACCTGTAACAAGCTTGCCCTTTGAGGACGGAACGACCTGTAAACTAGTCGGGTACATTTCTTCAATAGAAGGCATTTCTTTAACTGATGGTTCTTTTTTTTGCTGTTGATAATCACTATTTGTGGACTTACTTTCGGAGAATTCTCCACGCTGAGGCATGATCGTTTTACGTACAAATTGATGTTTTTCAACCGTTCTATTTAGCCTTTTTTTTCCAGGTACAACAGTTGAAGCAAGTGATTTTTGAGGAGGAGTACTAGCTGCTCCTTTTACCATTTGATAATTATAATTTGTATTGCTTTCTACGGTTATTTTATACTCTTTTACGGCTCGATACATTGCTGAAGCGGTGTAGATTTGCCCTTTTTCTGAATTCAAATAATTTTCCTCTATGCTATTGGATAGAAAACCAGTCTCCACCAAAACAGAAGGCATTGTTGCGGTTCTTAACACTAAAAACCCAGCCTGTTTCACGCCCCTACTCTTTCGTTTAGCCGTATGCATAAATTGTTTTTCTACCTTTTCTGCCAACAACAAACTTTGCGACAAATAAGCATTTTGATACATGCTCAACATAATATGCCCTTCTGAGGAATAAGGATTATAACCACCATAATTTTGAACATAATCTTTTTCCAACAAAACGGCCTTATTTTCTCTTTTAGCAACATCAAGATTTTCGGTCACTTTATGCAAGCCCATTACATAGGTTTCCGTTCCTGACACGGTATTGGATCGAGTTAACATGGAGTTGCAATGAATAGAAAAAAACAAATCTGCATGGTTATTATTCGCTAGGGCAATGCGCTCGTGCAAGGGAATAAAACGATCTGTTGTTCTGGTATACAAAACTTGCACACCAGGCAAATACTCTTGAATATAACTGCCCAAACGAAGGGCTAACTTCAAGGCAATGTCTTTTTCTTTAACAATACTTCCCAAAGCGCCACTATCTTTTCCTCCATGTCCTGCATCTATTACAATAGTAAAAGCACGATTTAATGGTCTCCAATTATGAGAGGCAGTCTCTGAAAAAAAGGGCAAACAAACGAATAAAAAAATGGCAACAAGCCTTGATTTTTCCACGATACTTAACAGATTACAAAGCTATGTTGGAACAAATATGGGAACGTTTGATACAACAGAACTTTAAGGGGATTTGATAAAATTAGATTCTTGGCAAAATATTAACACAAAAATAGGTATCTTCCTGTGCTACAGCTTTTACCAAACAAAATTTTAGGTTTTTTACATTTTATACTAATAATTAAGTCGAAATCACTTAAAGTGCGTTAAAAACAGTCAAATATTGCGTTAAAGAAAAAGCAAAAAGACAACTTCCTTCACAAAAATATCTTTCTTGCTAACAATTAGACCAGCTATTCAAAAAAATACGTCTTTCAGTCCTTAATTCTTTTAGATTAAAAATGAATAGTTGTACTTTTGTTTTTCCTCGAAGTTGTAAGTAATCAATTTATAAAATAAAACGAGGACTTCAACTTCTTAATTTAACAACAAGTGGTATTATTAGTACAAAAATATTATAAACTTCTTTGCTTCCTAACTATTTGTTCAATTTTTTGTTCAAGTTGTGGGTTTCCCTATAATACCCGTCAAGCACGAGACGCTAGAAAAGCGCAACGTTTAGATAAAAAACAAGCCAAGAAACTACAAGGGCAAATCATTAATGATACCACAACTATTGTTGATACCGCCGCTATTGTTTCTTCTAAAGCCAATAGAAAAAACAAGATGAATGGCGGGGGCACGCCCCTTCCTGAAGTAAGTATAGACAGCAATTCTGTCAATTCCAATGATTCCTTTCCCCCTATTACGACGATTACAATCCCCGATACCTTAATTGATCCAGATATTGATTCCTTAGGGCAACTAGATTCTACTTTTTTAAGCAATCTTGACAGCACGAGTCTAGCAGGGTTAGATTCTAGTAGTATAGATAGTTTGGATAGTTTAGATTCTATTCCTCCAATTCCAGCCCCCATAGAGCTTGGCATTCGATATTCTAAAGATTCTGTCGATATGCCTGTTCAATATGAATCCGCAGATTCTATGATTTACGATTTGGTGGAACGGAAAGTTTATATGTATGATAATGCCGAAGTATTTTACGAGCAATACAACCTAAAAGCGGGTTATATAGAGTTTAATTTTTTAACCAACATTGCGACCGCTACTTGTTTGATAGACAGTGCAGGAAATGAGGTTCAGTGTCCTTTCTTTGATGATAAAACACAGCAATTTACTTGTCGAAGAATTGAATTTAACTTCAAAACCAAAAAAGGAAAAATTTACGATGCCTCCACACAACAAGGCGATGGTTATCTGGTCTCCAATGCCACCAAATTTATTAGTAAAGGAGGAGATAGTACGACCGATAATTCACAAAACATTCTTTACAGCGAAGGCTGTTTGTACACGACTTGTGATGCTGGACATCCACATTTTGGGATTCGAGCTTCTAAAGCAAAAATTATTCCTGGTAAATTAATTGTTGTAGGTCCCTCTTTCCTAGAAATCATGGGCTCTCCTACCCCAATACTTTTGCCTTTCGGTTTTTTCCCGATTACTAAAAACAAACGTTCGGGGCTTATTCTTAGTATGGACTTAGATTTCTCCCCTCGTTTAGGTCCAGGTATTCAAGAAATAGGTTTCTATTTAGGACTAAGTGAATTTTGGGACTTGAGGGTAACAGGAGATTTTTATATGCGTGGGTCTTTTAGAACACGAGTAGCTTCTAATTATAACATTCGTTACAAAGGACAAGGACTAATTAAACTTGGCTATACTCGTTTGCAAATTGATGATCCTGGAACGCCTGGATATGATTTGACCAATGAATTTAATATCAGTTGGACACATACGCAATCGCCTCAGGCACATCCGAGTCAAAATTTCACAGGGTCGATTAACTTTGGTACTGCTGATTATAATAAAAATACCTTTAATGATGCTGAAAGTGTATTAGCAACGACCTTCAATTCTAATATTTCTTATACCAAACGCTTTTTAGGAACGCCGTTTTCTCTATCCGCAAGGATTTCGCACAGTCAGAATACAAAGACCAATGCGATGACGATTACCTTTCCTCAGCTATCCTTTAATATGAATCAGGTTTTTCTATTCAAGCGCAAAAATATTTCGGGAAAGCAACGTTGGTATGAACGAATTGGCTTTAGTTACAGCGTGAATGGAAGTAATACCATAACAACAACAGATACGGCTCTTTTTCAACCTGGTGGTCTTGAAAAAGCCCTTGAAGATATGAATTATAGCTTAACGCACAGTCCTAAATTAAATTTCTCGTTTAAGCTTTTCAAAGTTATCAACATACAGCCAACCGTAAATTACACTCAAAAATGGTTCTTCTACCGAAACAGAGAATTTCTAGATCCTACGCCAGTTATTAGTGCAACAGATGCTACTGATACCACTTCTTTTGGCTCTGTAGATAGTTACAGAGAATATGGTTTTTATACCACCCATCAATTTAATGCGGGCATACAAGTTAATACACAGATTTATGCAACAGGACAATTTAATTTAGGTGCATTAAAAAGTATTCGTGCTGTGTTTACACCAACCTTAGGCTTTAGTTGGACTCCTAGTTTTGAGAATGCTTACGATTATTATTATGACTCGGTACAATACGATACTCGATATCCAGATGAATTGCGTCGATACAATTATTTTGCTTTTTCTCCGCCAAGTGGACGTTCTGCTCTATTTACTTATGGTTTAAATTCAAGATTTGAAGCGAAGGTGAAGAAACCACTTCGAGATTCGTTAAACAAAGATCCATTTAAAAAGATCATTTTGCTTCCAACAGCAAACATTAATGGTTCTTACAATCTTGCAGCGGATTCCTTGCATTTTTCTGTCATTAACTTTAACACCAGTACCGTTCTATTCAAAAAAATCACCCTTACCTTCTCCTCTATCTTTGATCTCTATGCCGCCAATCCAGAGAATAATGCTAGAATTAACACCTTTGAATATGCGGTCAGTAAGCGATTGATGCGAGTAACCTCTATGAATTTTGATGCCTCTACCAGTATTACAGCCCAAGATTTCCGAAAACTATTTAAAAAGAAAGGGGCTACAGAAAGCAAAGACGAAAAGGACAAAAAACAGTTTGATTTAATTCAAAACATCAACTTATCTTATAGTTTGAGGTTAAGAAATGAATATGTGAATGGGGTGGATAGTACCTTAATTTCAGCAAACCAAATATCGCTATCAGGTTCCATCAATCTATCTAAAGGTTGGGCGATTCGAATTGGAAATATTGGTTATAGTTTTAAAGACGAGCGAATTACATTTCCTGACTTTACCTTCTCTAGAGATTTACATTGTTGGCAAATGGGTTTGAGTTGGCAACCAGAGCGTCAAACTTGGAATTTCTTTATTCGTGTAAAACCTGGTTCTCTAGGCTTCTTGGAAGTGCCTGTTCAGCGAGGGGTTTATGATACGTTTTA
>CALDEP010000311.1 GCA_937942475.1 uncultured Aureispira sp. | reverse complement strand
GAATCGCATTTCGTTGGGCTTCAATAGCTGTTCTGAGGTCTTTTTTTGCTTGCATGTCCTTCATTTTTTAATAAGTTGATCTCCCCTTGCAAGGTGTAAGCCTTTTCACTAAACAGGCTCCAAGCCCAATTCTTTCGCCTTTCTAATCATAAAATCAAAGGCCTCTTGATACCCATTTTGAATATCACCATCGAGAATAGCTTCTCGAATACTATTCTTAATTTGCCCTACTTCTCGACAAGGTTTTAGATTAAACGTTTCCATGATCACCTCTCCAGAGATAGGCGGCTGCCAGTTTCTAAGGCGATCATTTTCTTCTAACTCTGCAATTTTAGCGGTTAGTACCTTTAAGTTTTTTGCATATTTATCCAACTTCCATTGGAACTTAGAAGTAGAATCTGCCCCACAAAACAACAACAAATCGTCAATGTCTTCCCCTGCTTCAAACATCAAGCGACGCAAAGCAGAATCTGTAATTTCTTCTTTTGTTAAGACCACAGGACGTTGGTGCAAACCGACTAGTTTTTGCACATATTTCATTTCATTGCCCATCGGCAATTTCATTCTTCTAAAAAACTTAGGAACAAAGCGAGCCCCCAAAGCCTCGTGACCATGAAAGGTCCATCCTTGCCCGTCTACATAACGCTTCGTCAAGGGTTTCGCAATATCGTGCAAAACCGCCACCCAACGCAACCAAATGTTATCACTTACTTTGGCAATATTATCTAAAACTTGTAGCGTGTGGTAAAAATTATCTTTGTGCCCTTGCCCATTTTTATACTCCACACCATGCATGGCTGTTAAAGCTGGGAAAATTAATTTTAACAAACCTGTATCAAACAACAATTTGTAGCCAATAGAAGGCTTGTCCGTTGCCATTATTTTTTGCAATTCGGTCGTAATGCGCTCTTGTGAGATGATTCGAATGCGCTCTTTTTGATCTGAAATTGCTTTTAAAGTCGCTTTATCTATCGTGAAATTGAGTTGTGTCGCAAAACGAATTGCCCGCAACATTCTCAAAGGATCATCTGAAAAGGTAATGTTAGGGTCAAGAGGCGTTAAAATGCGTTTTTCTTCCAAATGTTTTACCCCTCCAAAAGGATCAACCAACGTAGCATAGTTATCCGCATTTAGGCTGATTGCCAAAGCATTGATCGTAAAATCACGACGATTTTGGTCGTCTTCCAAGGTTCCATTTTCCACAATTGGCTTGCGAGACTCTTGTCGGTAAGACTCTTTTCGAGCGCCTACAAATTCCAATTCCAAATCTTTGAAATTCACCATTGCCGTTCCAAAGCGCTTGTAAACAATCACTTTTGGTTTGGGATGCAATTTAGTGGCTAATTTTTCAGCCAACTCAATCCCACTTCCCACACAAACAATGTCCATATCTTTGGACGGCCGTTGAAGCAATCGATCTCTAACATAGCCCCCAATGATGTAGGTTGGAAAGCCTAATTCTTTTGCTGATTCACTCAACAAGTTAAATATCTTTTGCTCGTTTTCCTTTATTTCGATTTGCATGTTCTTGGTTAATTAGTCTAGGGTACTCTTGGGTAATTTCTAAAAAATTGCGTGCTAAAGATAAGAATAGTTCATTGTAATAACACTATTAATGCTTTACTTTCTCAAGAAAATCAAATCCTCTCCATCCACTACTTTTACAAGAACAGAAGGCGGAGTCTCACTTTCCTCGTATTGCTTGTATTGTGCAATACTAGCCACGCCTTTTATAATAGCATTGTTTATATCTAAAAACGTTTTAGGATAAGGCTGCCCGCTAATATTGGCTGATGTAGAAACAATTGGTTTGCCAAAAGCGTTCACCAATGCTTTACAAAATGGATCTAAACTTACTCGAATCGCAATGCTTCCATCTTCTGCCAACAAACAGGCAGGTAAATTTTTAGGCTTATCATAGACAATCGTCAACGGTCTTGTATGATAAGCAATTAGGTTGCTCGCCTTGGGCGGGATATACTCGACATATTCTGCCAAACGTGCTTCACTATCCACCAATAGAATATAATTTTTGCCTTCTTTTCGATTCTTTAAGGCATCAATTTTCTTAATTGCATCAGGATTTGTCGCATCACAACCAATTCCCCAAATGGTTTCTGTTGGATACAAAATAAGATTTCCTTCTTCCAAGGCTTCGACTAATGGGGCAATTTCCTTTGTAAAATTCATACGTTATTATTAGTATAGGTTGTGCATTTTTACTTTCTTGTTGCCCATTTACATGGGATTTTTACAACAATAGATAGTAAGATGGATCGTTTTATAGACCAGCTAAAATTTAATAACAGCAAATCCTCAATTTTAGTATTCACTATTTATATTAGCAATAATAAAGTTTTTAAGGGCTTTTTTCAATTTTATATTTCATTATTATAATTAATAACAATGGCTTCTTCCAAAAAAAACAAGAAAAATAAACCTTCTGCAAGTCAAAAGAAAACAAGCAAAAAGGTAAAACAGCAAGAAGTTAGCCCTAAAAAGAAGTTCTCAGAAAGCCCTGTTTTACTCCTTCTTGCAGCCTTAATACTAGCCATATTGACTTCCTATACTTACAAAGGAGCCTTAGATAATGAACTTGTAGATTGGGATGATTATACCTATGTAACTGAAAATAATTTAGTTCGTTCAGGAACGGACATTGCTTCTTTTATGCGATTAAAAGGCAGTAAACAATCCTTCAGTCCTACTCTTAGCGCCCACACCACGACGATAAACGACGTTTTTAGAACAGCTGTTGCTTTAAATTATCATCCTTTGACCGTTTTGACCATGCGTTGGAACAATAACGCCTGCCCTACCTGCCCTGAAGGCATTTCAGCTCGCCCTTTTATTTTTTGGAATATTTTTTTGCATGTATTAAATAGTCTTCTTGTATTACTGCTAATTTATTATCTGAGTAAAAGAAATCTATTAATAAGTATTTTCGTAGCGACTGTTTTTGCTTTTCATCCCATGCACGTAGAATCCGTTGCTTGGGTATCTGAACGCAAAGATGTTTTGTATAGCTTTTTCTTTTTATCTGGTTTATTAAGCTATTGGAATTATCTACAAACAACTGCCAAAAAATGGTTGTATGCTGCCTTTGTTTTATTCCTACTTTCTTGTTTATCCAAAGCCATGGCAGTCGTCTTTCCTTTGGCAATGCTACTCTTGTACTTTTGGAACAGCAAATCAGAAAAGCCTGTCGATGCATTAAAAGAGAGCTTAAAACCTGCGGCTTGGATGCCTACCCTTCCGTTTTTCGCTTGCTCGATGCTCTTTGGGGCCATTGCAATAAGTGTACAAGGAGGAGGTGACTTTGGAGGATTATTAAAAAAAGGAACTAGTGCCATTGCCATGAACTCCTTTACCGATTTTGACCTGCTGGAACGTCTTCAGTTTACCGCTTATGGATTCATAGAATACATTTTACACTTTTTTGTTCCAACCAATTTATCTGCTTATTATCCATATCCAGATCAGCAAACTTTTGACGATAGTTTGTTTTTCAAAATGGCTCCTATTTTTATGCTTTTAATCATTGGAGGAGCCTTGGTAAGCCTCAAATTCACGAAAAGTATTGCTATGGGAATTGGTTTCTATTTGATAACCATCATTCTAGTCTTGCAATTTATTTCTGTTGGATCGGTCATCATGGCTGACCGCTATAGCTATTTGCCTTATATTGGTTTAGCCTTTATGTTGGCTATGTTGGTGCATGAATTTGCGCCTCAAAAAATAAAATTTGGATTATTAACAGCTATGACGATTGCTTCGCTTTTATTTATCCCTATGACTATCAAACAAATAGAACTCTGGCAAAATAGCGAAACGCTTTGGACGAATGTAATTGAATTAAACACTTCTGAGGATCAGTTGGTAAGACCTACAATGGCGAGACCACTAGGCATTCGAGGCAATTATTATGGAAAACAAGCTGAAAAAGCAAAAACGCCAAAAGAGCGTCAAAATTACCTAGACAAGGCTTTTAAAGATTTTTTGAATGCTGCCAAACTAGGCTCTAGAAGTGCTAGTGTCTATGAAGGGATTGGAAGTACTTATGGCATTCGTGGCAACATGAAACAAGAACAAGCTAGGCAATTACAACAAAAAAATAAAGCACAAGAAGCTCAAACGCTACTCCAACAAGCCAATGAAGATTTAAAGTTAGCCATCAAAAACTATTCTAAAGCCATTGAATTTGAACCCACAAGAGGCACTGTCTATTTTAATCGTGGGGTCACTTATAGTATTCTTCGAGTACACGAAAAAGCAATTCAGGATTACACCAAAACATTGCAATATGCGCCAGAACAAGCTGCGATTACATACATGAATCGAGGCATTTCTTATGCTGCATTACGTCAAAATCAAGCCGCTATTGCTGATTTTCAACAGGTCTTAAAATACAATCCTAAAGATGATATTGCTCGACGTTACTTAAATCAGCTTACTAGGAATTAGATTTTTTTGCTATTTAGAAACAAAAAATTGAACGAAAAGAATAATTTTTCCTATCTTTTTAGTTCATTTTAAAAGAGTGTTAATTCGAATGCTCGAAATTGATTACTTGTAATACTACCTAATCTAAATTTTTTCAACTATATGAATACAACAGACCGTGTTTGGCTAAAAAGCTACAGTAAGGGCATTCCTCATGATATTAACATTGACCAATACCCTTCCTTGATTGGTTTTATCTCTGATAATCTTAAAAAATTCAAAGACAAACCCGCCTATACTTGTCTAATTGGAAGTAATCAAAAGACATTGACTTATGGTGATGTTGATCGCATGTCTACTGCTATGGCAGGCTATTTACAGTCTCTAGGTCTTCAGAAAGGAGATCGTGTAGCGATTATGTTGCCTAATATTGTACAATATCCTGTTGCCTTATTTGGCGTCATGAGAGCAGGGCTTATTCCTGTTAATACCAACCCACTTTATACAGGGCGTGAAATCAAACATCAATTCAATGATGCAGGTGTTAAAGCAGTTATTATTGCTGAAAACTTTGCCCATGAATTGGAGAAAGTGGTTAAAGATACGGGTGTAAAGCATATTATTACGGCTTCTATTGGGGGTATGTTTGGTGGCGTGAAGGGCTTTGTTATTAACACGGTTCTTAAATTCAAAGGAATGGTTAAGAAATTCAACCTTCCTGGTGCTGTCAAATTTCCAGCAGCGATTAAAGCTGGTACAGGCAAAAAAGTTACCACACATTCTGTTGATAAAGAAGACATGGCTTGTATCCAATATACTGGTGGTACAACTGGTGTTGCTAAAGGAGCTGTGTTGACCAACAAAAATCTATTGTCAAACATGGCGCAAATGAGTGCCTGGCTAGCAGATGCAGATTTGAAAGAAGGACAAGAAGTCATGTTGACACCTCTTCCTATGTATCATATTTTCTCGTTTACAGTCAACTGTTTGTGTATGTCCAATTTTGGAGCCTTAAATGTGTTGGTTCCTAATCCTAGAGATATTCCTGGCTTGGTAGATGTGATTGCTAAAACGAAACCAAGCTTAATGACAGGCGTTAATACACTGTACAATGCCATGTTAAATAATGATGCTTTTAGAGCCTTGGATTTTTCTACTCTAAAATTTTCAATTGGTGGTGCCATGGCGATTCAAGCAGATGTTGCTAAACGTTGGAAAGAAGTGACTAACAATGAATTGTTGGAAGGTTATGGAATGACCGAAACGTCGCCTGTAGCTAGTGCCAATGTTTTTGGTAATGTTCAAACTGGAACCATTGGTTTGCCAATGCCTTCTACTTACATGAGAATCTTAGATGCTGAAGGAAAAGTGCAAGGTCCAGGAGAAGGTCGTGGTGAAATTCAAATCAAAGGGCCACAGGTAATGCAAGGTTATTACAACCGCCCTGAAGCAACTGCGGAAACATTCACAACGGATGGTTGGCTAAAAACGGGTGATGTAGGAATTATGCTGGAAGACGGTTCTTTCAAGATTGTTGATCGTATGAAAGACATGATTTTAGTTTCTGGATTTAATGTTTATCCTAATGAAATTGAAGATGTCTTGGCTTCTCATCCTAAAATTTTAGAAATTGCGGCAGTTGGTGTTCCTGATGCAAAATCAACAGAGGCAGTTAAGGTCTTTATTGTCAAAAAAGATGCTTCTCTTACAGAAGAAGAGGTTCGCTCCTTCTGTAAAGAAAATTTCACAGGTTACAAAAAACCTAAACACATAGAGTTTAGAGAGGAATTACCCAAAACAAATGTTGGGAAAATTCTACGTCGTGCCTTGAGAGATGAAGTTAAAAAATAGTATATAAGTCGTTGAACAAAAGTAATTAACATTAAATTGGGCATCTTTTGTCCGCTATCTTCCTTGAAAAGCCTCGCTTTAGCCCGCTAAAGCTACGTTTTACAACTCGTTAGCAAAAAAAATATACTCCAATTTTCAAGCTACTAATTTTATCCATCTACTTAAGTTTAAGGCACAAAATATCAATTAGAAGGTTCTAATTGATATAGGATAACAGCGTTCAAAAGGACATTTATTCTAAAACCAATACTTCGTAGAGGCATGAAAAAGAGCAGCATTCTGAAGGGATATTGTCTCATAAAATGGACCTAATTTTTATGTAAATTCAGCAGGTCAAAAAATTAAAGCTCCATACAAACCAATAATTACAAGCAAAGGGAACCAATTCCGCTTAAAGTTTTTTATTTTTATACAGCTTCTTATTTCCCACTTTACCAACAACAGGAATAAGAACCACCTAATTATAAAAAATCAAATTGATGCAAAACTTGGATATTCGTTTTCTTAACAATCTAAAAGACAAACTTAGTGCAGACAATCTACGATCCATTTACCTTAATGCACTTCCTAAACGTTATCTAACCCGTTTGGATTTAGCGGATTTGGATGTCTTGGAAGAAGGAAAGGCAAAAAGTTTTCTAGATTTTTTGTTTACCAAAGCACGATTTGATTTCCCAATCACGTTCCCTGCCAATGGAGAAATTAATAGTCAGCAAGCCGAACGAATTGTTCGCAGATTAAGCTCGATTACCATTGAGAACAACGACCATTATGCCGATCATGGCACCAAAACCTTTGGCTTTGGCTATCCAATTATATTACTCAAAGATCCCAATGATTCTGACAATATTATCAAAGCACCTCTGATTGTTTGGTCTTTGGATATTGAACGAGATTTTAACAATAAAAATCAATGGGTCATTCGAAAAAAAGAACATTTTTCGGTCATGACCAATACTGTTTTAGCTACTTTTTTGCGCAATCATGCCAACATTTTATTGCAACCCATGTACGACCAAATGTTGGAAGACTCCATTTTGGACAAGGACGAATTGGCAGAAATGGCGCAGTTGCACATGCAACAACTCAATCCAAATATTTCTGACCGTACCCAATCTCTTTTTAGAAAAGTATTGGATGGCGATGTTGCTGCTATAAAAACAGAAAAAGAAATTGCTGCCTTGCCTTTGGACAAGCCTGCGATTCTTTGGTCGGGTGTTTTTGGTTTGTTCCGTTCTCAAAAGGATGGCATCATCAAAGATTTGGATTTTTTCACGCAAAACATAAATCAATTACAACCGCTTGTCGAGCAAAATCCAAATCCAAGTGAACCCAATCGCTCGGCTTTTATGAAACATAGTTTCACGATGTTAGAAACCGACCCAAGTCAGCAACATCTTTTACATCAATTATCAAAAGGAAAAAACTTAGTCATTCAAGGTCCTCCCGGTACTGGCAAAAGTCAAACCTTGACGGGTATTATTGCCAATACGATTTCCAATGCAGGGACTTGTTTGATTGTTTGTGAGAAAAAAAATGCCTTAGATATTATTTATAATACGCTCAAAGAAATGGGCTTGGAAGAACTCTGTGTCATCATTGAAGATGTCTATAGAGACCGCCCTGCCTTGGTCAATTCTGTTCGAGAGCGTGCTGCCTTACAACATCAACCCTATCGAGTGTCGCCTAGTTTTATTCGACTCTTGCAAAGTTGTGCTGCTCATGTCGATCGCTTGCAAGACTTTCACGAAAAGCTACAAAAGCCGCTTTCGGGCGACGATACTTGGACGGATTTGGTGGGTCGCTATTTGGATAGTAACCGCCAACACGACAAAGGTTTGTTGGTTGGTTTGCTAAAACCCAATGACTTTGAGTTTACGCCAAGAGAGTTTGAAGACATTCTTAGTGTTTTGGCAGAAGGCGAAGGTTTGTTCAAACAATTGGGCACCTTCAATCATCCTTTAAATGCCTTGGACGAGCGTTTTTTCCGTCAAGCGAATGCCTTACAAGTAGAAGCAGAAACGCAACAAGCCTTAGACAATGTTTGTTATGTGGTGCAATCTGCTCAACGAGATGCTTTTTCTTATTTGTTTGAATACGAACAATTAATAGAAGAGCACTTCTCTAAAATCTATCTAGCCAAAATGAACTTGGCAGATCGAGTGATGGATATTATTGAGAGTGGTTTGGCACAATCCAAGTATCATTTTAACAAGAATGGTGGTTTTTATCGCAAACTAATGAAAAATGTTAGCGATAAATACAAAAAGCTAGAAAGCGAAAAAGTAGAGGTCTTAGAAGCCTTCCTAAAGTTACAGAGAGTTCATGCTCAATATGCTTATTTTCAGCATCAATTCATGGATGTTAGTGACCATAGCAAATTAGAATTTCAAAAATTACTCGACCATATTGTTGACTACAAAACCAAGGTCTACGATTGGTTTGAAGGTCGTGCTCCTTTTATTCAACAAGTAGTAAAAGAATTGGGTCCTGGAAAAATATACAAATACGTTTCCTTTGACAAAAGAGTCTCTGAAATCACCAAAAACCTAAACACTTTTGAAAAGAACTTTTCGACCAGTCAAGTCTTCAAAGTCCAGTTTAGATTTCAAACAAAAAACATCCGAAAACGCTTAATGCAAATTGAAGCATTGGATAAAAACCTTCAAAAATTAAAAGAAGAGTTTAATAATTTCACAGCATATCATGCGCTTAAATTTTTCTGGTTAAAACTCGACAAACGCCAACAATCGGCTTTGCTCGGTATTTCACAAGCGAATCCTAAAGACTGGACAGGCGCCTTTACCTCTTGGTATTTGTCTAATTTCTTAGCGCATCACAATGATAAATTGATCCCTTCAGAAAATAGTTATGCCAACAATCGAGATGGCTATTTAAAAGAACTAAAATCGCTTCAAAACACTTTAGTTAGCCACACCTTAAAGTATTGGCGAGGCAAACAAAGTCACGACGTGCTGGCTTTTCACAAAAAGAAAGCGCCTTTAACGCTCTCCAACTTGTACAACACAGCAGGACACAAGCACAGCGCTCGTACACCTTTGCGAAAAATCATAGAGACAGATCCAGAGCTATTTACTAGTTTTTTTCCTGTATTAATGGTCAGCCCTGCGGTTTGTGCACAGATTTTGCCGCTACATCCAGGTATGTTTGACGTCGTTCTTTTTGACGAAGCCAGCCAACTTAATTTAGAAGAAAGCTTTTCGGCTTTGGTTCGAGGCAAGTATAAAATTATTGCAGGAGACAGCCATCAAATGCCGCCACCCGATAGTTTTCACACGTATTATTCCAACAAAAATCAACAAGATTTTGTCATGGATGATGAATATTGGGAGGAACAACAAAATCTACTGCTTAATAAGAACATTGATTACCTAACAAGTGCGCCTTCTTTATTGGAATATGCCTTGTCTACGGGAACTTACCAAGAGTGCTTTTTGGAGGTGCATTATCGTTCTAAGCATCCTTATTTGATGGATTTTTCGAATGCTGCTTTTTATAGTAATCGCTTAACTTCTTTGCCACTCGAAAAGGAAAATTATATTCCTATTGAATTCAAAGAAATTAATGGTACTTATCATAATTATAGCAACCAAGCCGAAGCAAAGGCGATTATTGACTATTTATTGGCTTTAATTACAGATGCTGAACCTTGTCCTTCGGTAGGAATTGCCACCTTTAATTTGCACCAAAGAAATTTAATCTTAGAAGAAATCCAACAATTAGCCCTACAAGATCCAGCCGCAAGAACGAAATTTCAGTTTTTGTTTGATCATGGCTTGTTCGTAAAAAGCTTAGAAAACATACAAGGAGATGAGCGAGATATTTTAATCCTCTCTACCACATTTGGCTTGAGAGAAGACGGTTCTATGCCACAAAATTGGGGTCCAATCAATGACCAAGATGGTTATAAATTACTCAATGTTGCCGTCACTAGAGCAAGGCAAAAAGTTTGTGTCTTTAATTCAATTCCACCACTTTATTATAAAACGTATGCAAAGGAGGTGCAAAAGAATGGAAACACAGGAAAAGGGATTTTGTACGCTTATTTGGCTTATGCCAATGCTGTACAACAGGAAGACGAAACGACTCGAAGGGCTATCTTAGACTTAATATACAATCATTCTAATAAAAAAACAGCCGATGATTTTCTCTTTAATGCAAAGGAAAATTTATTTGAACAAGAAGTTTTAAATTTCTTAGCCTTAGAGTTTCCAAATGTTCGAATAGAAGCCAATTATCAACACGCTGGTTTTGCTTTGCCAATTGCCATTTTGGACGATCAAGATCAGGTTCGCCTTGCGTTTTATTATGATATTTATCATGATAAGTTCTCGGAAGAATCCTATGCTTGGGATTTGTTTCACGAACAATATTTGCAAAAAATGGGCATTGCTTGTCACCGAGTTTGGTCCAAAGAATGGTGGAAAAATACACCGCAAGCACAAGAGAAATTGGGTACTCAAATTCGTGCTACAATGGGGTAATTCTTTTTTGATTTGAAGATTTGAAAATGGGTTTATTTGATAATTACTTTCATTTTCAAATCTCCAAATTGACACATTTTCAAATTAACAACTATGTTCAACCTCCGTTTTTTAAACAACTTAAAACAAAAACTAACAACTGGAAACAGAGGTTCTATTTATCTGAACGCCTTGCCAGAACGTTATTTAAGTCGTTTGGATTTGGAGGATTTGAATACCTTGCATCCGAATTTAGCGGAAGATTTCATTGATTTATTGACTACGAAAAGCGCCTTTCAACTTTCATTAAGTACCGATAGAGTCATTGAGCAGGAATCTGAAAAATCAGCTTTAAATACTATTTTTCGTCGATTATCTGTCCTTGCCATTGAGAACAACGACCATTTTGCAGAACAGGGCGTCAAAACATTTGGCTTTGGTTTTCCGATTTTATTGTATCAAGACCTCAAAGATCCTAGCCGTATCATCAAAGCCCCTTTATTTATTTGGTACTTGGATATTGAGCGCAATTATAAGCGAGCCAATGAGTGGGTTTTGACACGTCAAGATGATTTTCCTATTATTCATAACCTTGTTTTGTCTGCTTTTTTGCGTAATAATGCCTCGGTTCAGTTAGCGCCTGTTGATGAACAATTGTTGGAAGATGCTATTTTGGATAAGGATGAAATTGCTCATTTGACCTATGCCCAATTAGCACAATTGTACCCACATCATCCCGCCGATTTAGAACAACGTTTTAGAGCCGCTCTAGATCAGCCCATTCAAGCCATTCCATCTAGGCAACAGTTGGAAAAAATGCCCTTAAACCAAGCCAATATTTTGTGGTCGGGCATCTTTGGTTTGTTCAAATCTCAAAAGGAAAGTATTATCAATGATTTGGACTATTTCATGACCAACATTGAAGCCTTACAAGATAAAATTGAACAAAAAAAACAGGAGCATCAAGTGATGGAACACTGTCTGGCAGCAGTAGATTTAGATCCTAGTCAACAGCATTTATTACATGTATTAGAAAAAGGAAACAACCTTGTTATTCAAGGTCCTCCTGGCACTGGAAAAAGCCAAACCTTGACGGGAATTATATCCAATATCTTGGCCAATAAAGGCACTTGTTTGGTGGTTTGTGAAAAGAAAACGGCCTTAGAAGTCGTCCAACAAAACTTAGTTGACCTTGGTCTTGGCGAATTGACCGTTATTATAGAAGACGTTTATAGAGACCGCCAAGATGTGGTGCATTCGGTGCGAGAACGAGCGCAAAAACAACACAGTACCTACAAGGTTTATCCTTCTTATTTGAAGTTGCTTAAAAATTGTTTGGAAGAAATTCAGCACTTGCAGACCTTTCATCACCATCAACTTCAGCCTTTATTGGAGGAACATACTTGGGCAGAGTTGGTGAATCAATTTTTAAATGCCAATGAATTGGCCAATAAACAAGCCTTAGAAAAACATTTAAAATTAGAAGATTTTAGTTTTGACACCAATGAATTAGAACACATTTTGGATTGTTTTGAGCAGTCAGAAGTGCTTTTAAAACCACTTCAAACACTTGACCAGCCTTTTAATGTTCTTCATTCAAGCCATTTTCAAGATAGGAGTTCAGACGCTGCAAAGTTAGCGATTCAAAGAAGCTTAACCACGGCTTTGCGAAACACGCAACAAGCAAAAACGAGCATCTTGACGGCTCAAAAAAGTTATCAACAACAATTAGAAGAGCATTATCAAAGCGTTTATCTAAAAAAACTAAATCAAGCCGATGCGCTTTACCAGCAAGTCGCTTTTTTGTTGCACAAAAATAATACAGCACAATTAAGTCTAGTCAAAACAGCCCAAGGTTTAATTCAAGACACGATCAGTCAATATAATGAAACCTTAGTTCATCATTTTGAAGGGCTTTATGCTAGTAAAATTGAAGGAATTGATCAAGTGGCTACTTTGATAAAGGACGAACTTTATGGCGCAGTTGATGAAGCTTTAGAAACCATCAAGGAAGCTAAGGAAGATATTATGGCGGCGCTTTATGCCTATGAGCGCTTGTTGGAGCAACATTTTGAAGCTGTTTATATGCAGAAGATGGATTGGCTGGATGAAATGGTTGAAACCATTGAAGCAGGCTTAGTGGAAAGTCCATTTTATTTTAATAAAAACAAAGGTTTTTTCAGAGCGATTCTTCATGGTGTAGGTGCAAAATACAAAGCCTTAGAACAAGATAAACTCGCTGTTTTAAGTCGATTTGGCGAACTACAGAAATTACATAAAAAACATCAATATTTTAACTTTACCTTTTTATCCACCAAAGATAAAAAGACCTTTACGTTTGAAGCGTTGTTAAGTCAATTGGAAGCCTATCGAGAAGCAACTGATCATTGGCATTTGCAACAACATCGTATTATACAAAAAGAAGTTCGAGAACTCAATTCCAGGTATAGTCTAAAGGCGGTTCCTTACAAAGAGGAAGCGCAAAGTATTAATCAACATCTTAGTAATTTTAGGTCGAAAATATTGCGCAACAAGCTCATTACATTAGAATTTAAATACAGCAGTTTGCGTTTGAGAGATCGTTTTGATCAATTGGAAGAAATCGAAAGGGGCGTTCAAAAAATAAAAGATGGTATCAATGATTTTGTTAGTAATAACGAAGCCAATTGGGCAACCAATACTTATCAACATGGGGCAAAAGAAGTCGCAGAAGGAGCCACTTTCCGAACTGCTTTTGAGGATTTAGACCAAGTGCATTCTAAAAATCGTTATTTTGAGCATGACTTTATTAAGTTGGGTCGTCCTAGCAAATTAGCCGATTATTACGCTATTCTAGAACATTTGACCGCTTATAGAACAAAAGTAGAGACTTGGTACCCTAGTCGTCTGCCTATTATTGAGAATTATCAAAATAAGTTCAATTTAAAAAATAGTTATCCTGCCTTAGCCTTTGAACCTCAACTAAAAATCGTAACTCAAGAGTTAGATCATTTATTAAAAACGTATAACCAAGAACAGCTTTTTAGTTTACCTTTTCAGGTAGAAGGGCACTTATTTCAGGAGCAATTAAAAGAGTGGCAAGATTTAGAAACACAGTTGGAAGCTTGGAGGACTAACTTTGAGCATTTTCAAGTAGAAACGAATAAAGAGTGGACCAACTATGTAGATACCAATACGGTAATGGAACCTGTTTTGACTTTGGAAGCTTTGGGTGATAATTATCAACAATTTATTGCATTTCATCAACAATACAATTACTTTGATTTTAGCTTTCCTGTCATCCAACAAACTAGGAATTTGTTGCAACAGGATATGATCAAACACCTCCAACAATATAGAATTTGGGCGCATCAGTGGTATCATAATCGAGCGGCTGTTATTCAGCATCACTTGCAAGCATTTAGCCCAGACAATGTCTCGCCTTATGTTCCTTTGCTGACAGGCATTCCCACAATTGCCAAAAGCCTTGAACAATTTGAGCTTGACTTTAATAATTTTCAACATCTTGAAGCTAATTTTTCTTTTGAAAACAGGCTTTTTAGAACGCAAGAAAGGCAATTAGCTGAATTAGAAGAACAGCTTCTTTCTTTGCAAGGTGCTTTTGATAATTTTGAAGCTTATTATAACTTTAGAGTCTACTGGCAACATCTTTCCAAAGCGCAACAGGAAGCTTACAAAGCTTTAGCTGCTGTTCGGGCAAACGATTGGGCAGCCACCTTCACGAGTTGGTATCTGTATGCCTTTTTATTGAAACATCAAGCTTTAATTCCAGATCAACAGACGTATAGTCAACACAAGAATTTATTGCTGGATTATACAGAAGAGTTAAAAAAAATGCTCGTTGCACATAGTTTGCGTTATTGGAGATCCAAACAAACAAAGGCAATTGAGACCTTCCACCAAGAAAAAGCGCCCATCAAGCTGCATAGTTTGTACAATAAGCGAGGACATACTGGAGGAAAAAGAACGCCTTTGAGGAAAATTATTGCAACAGATACCGATTTATTTACTAGTTTTTTCCCTGTTTTATTGGTCAGCCCTAGTGTTTGTTCGTCCATTTTACCTTTAGAACCTGATTTGTTTGATGTGGTTATTTTTGACGAGGCGAGTCAATTGCGTTTAGAAGATACCTTCTGTGCCTTAATTCGTGGTCGATATAAGGTCGTTTCGGGAGATAGCCAACAAATGCCCCCTTCGGACTATTTCTTGTCCAATACGGTGCTTGTTCATGATGATGTAGAGGACGAAAAAGAAGCGACGCCTATTTTGGTAAAAGAGAGCATTGACTTTTTGAGTCACACAGAGTCTTTATTGGAATATGCCTTGGCGGAAGGGAATTACAAGGAATCTTTCTTGGAAGTGCATTATCGTTCCAAACATCCTTATTTGATTGATTTCTCGAATGCTGCTTTTTATGGCAATCGCTTGACTCCAATGCCAAACAAAGAGTCTTATACTCCAATTGATTTCTTTGCCGTGAATGGTTCTTATGTTAATTATACCAATCCTGAAGAAGTCGAGCAAATCATTGATTATATGATTCGTATTGCGCAGCCACATCGAGGCAAATCTTGTCCTTCTGTTGGTATTGCAACCTTTAATATTCATCAACGAAATCTTATTTTGGAACGCATTCAACAACGTGGTGTTGACAATAGTAGAGAAAGCAGGCAGTTGCAAAAGCTGTTTATGAATGGCTTGTTTGTTAAGAATTTGGAAAACATTCAAGGCGATGAACGAGATATTTTAATCATTTCGACCACTTTCGGTTTGCGAGAAGATGGCTCGTTCATTCAAAATTTCGGTCCCATTAATCGCCAAAAAGGATATCGTCTATTAAATGTTATTATCACAAGAGCCAAACAGAAACTAGCCGTCTTCACCTCTATTCCTGCTCGATATTATGAACAATATCGTACCGCCATTCAAGAAAAAGGGAATGTTGGGAAAGCTATTTTTTATGCTTATTTGGCCTACGCAAAAGCCATTCACGAGCAAGATGAGGCTTCTAGAAAAGCGATCTTACAATTATTGCAAGAACATTGCCTGCGTCAAGCATTTGAGGATCGGCTTTATTCTCCCAATGAGAATGCCTTCAAAGAACGGGTTGCCAACTTTCTGAAAGCACATTTTCCGAATCGAGTTTTTGTTAATTATCAATATGCAGGTTTCAATATTCCTTTGTTAATCAAAGATGAAGCAGGAAAACCCACTTGGGCGTTTGACTTTGACACCTTCCATCAATATGCTTCTGAGGAGGCTTATTGTTGGGATTTATTCCGTAGTCATCACTTGACTGAATTTGGCTTTATTTACCATCGTATTTGGTCCAAAGACTGGTGGGAAGACGCTGATGCCGCAAAAGAACAGTTGATCGAATGGATAAGCAGTTCGTCTTAAAATCTCCTTTAGAAATATAGCTTATTACAAAAAGGCATATTTTTTGGAATCACTTGTATTAGTTACTGATTTACGCAGGAACTCTATCATGAGCCTTCGAATAACCTTTTTCGTTCAGTATTAAATTCTTACTTATTTAAGGACTGTTTTAAGGTTGAATTCTTAATGCTAAATTTTTAAGGTTTGTTGTGCTATAAAGCATTCAACATTAAAAATTAAGAATTAAGAAAATTTGATACGAGAACATAGATTTTTTGCCAGCCTAATCAATTAGTTACTGGTTTATTCGATTCGTTTTAAATCAATTAACACTCTTAATTTGAATGGTTCTTTGAATTTTAGAACCTTATCCTTCACCAACACAACAAAATATGAAACAGCTACTCCTCTTTTTATGTATGATTCCTTTCGCGCTCTTTGCTCAAGAAGAGGTCGAAGAATACAACAAAGGCATCAAGGCACACAATTCTGGCGACTATTTGGCAGCCATTGAATGTTATCAAAAATGCTTAGAAATCAATCCAGACAACAAAGATGCTTCCGTTAATCTTGGCATTGCTTATTACAATCAGTCGATTACCACCTTCAACAAAAAAGAGTACGAGACCTCTATTCAGTATTCGCAGAAAGCGCTAAAATACCAAGCTAATAATTCAGAAGCTTATTATATGATTGGTTCTAGCCAACAGATTTTAAAAAGATATACCGAGGCAATCGCTAGTTATACGCAAGCCTTAAAAATAAATAATAAGTCCGCAAAATTCTATGCTTCTCGTGCTTGGGTGTACTATGATTTAAACGATCACAAAGCTCGATTAGCCGATATGAAAAAAGCGGTCGAATACGAACCAGAGAATGCTAATTATCAATTTAACTGTGGAAAATTTAAACAAGACGTTAGTCCAGAAGAGTTTAAAACAGCTGGAAAAAATTATAGCAAAGCAATTGAGTTAGACCCTAATTACACGGAAGCGTATACAGAGCGTGCTGCTTTTTATATGACGTTTCAAGAGTTTAAAAAAGCCTTGGTTGATTTGAAGAAAGCCAAAGAATTGGGCGCAGATGTTTCTCATTTGATGGAAGCGGCACAATTTGAATTGGAAATGCAGGAGGAAGAAGATTAAGCTTAAATAATTGTCCCAAAAGCCATTTTGTTAAAACAAAAAAGCTGTGCGTCTAGAAGACACACAGCTTTTTTTTATGTATTGTTAGCTTGTCAGTTAAAAAACTGGGTAATAATAATCTGTCCGATTAATAGGCGTTTAAACAGTATCAATTTAGTTTTATCAAGCAATAAGGCTTTATAAAACTTATCTGATAGATTATCATCATTGAACTTAGTTCATGCGCTCATCAACGATTTCTGAATTATCTTTGATGTTTTGATAAACACCAGAAGAAACTGCTTGAGAAACACGTCTAGTTACTTTTTCACGAGCGGTCTTAATATTTGCAATCGCAGGAGCTTCGTTTTTACTAATCACCTCTACAATATAAACACCTGTTACACCACCTACAGCACCAGACATTTGTCCAATCTCTGTACTAGCAGCTAAACCAGCTACCTTAGGCTCTGTACCATCTGCCCCAAGATTAGCCGTTCCATACTGTACGCTTGTAGCGCTTTGTTTGATAACGCTATACGCTCCAGCAATCGCATCCAAAGAAGTTAAAGAACTTAATTTAGCTTTTACGATAGCTGTTTTCTTTTGGTTACGTAAAGTCGTTTCAACATCTGCACGAACTTGTACATCGCTAATCGTAGCCAAACCTTTCTCTACTTTAGAAGAAAGTGCCATTACAACAAATTTTTCCGTATAACCCAATTCATCATTATCAATAGCATAAGCACTTCCAGTTACATCCCCTACTTTTGTTTCAGGAAGATGTGCCCAAGTAATGATACTTGCAGCCGTTGAATTTTTACCTAAACCTGAAATTTCAAAAGCACCTTTTTCCAAACCAGTTACAGGAGCTACTGTAAACCCTTTTTCTTTAGCCGCTTTTTTCATATCCGCTAACGTTCTATTGGTAGAAATAAACTCAACCGCTTCACGCTTTTTAGCTTCCGTTGTTTTTCCTGTAGGAATAATTGCTTCTTCCAATACAGCAATACGTACCCCTACTCTACCCGTTTCGTACTTCGTATCTGTAATTTGAATTAAATGCACTCCATATTGAGTATATAATAAGGTATATTCATCTTTTTTACCAGTATAAAACATGTGCTCTTTGAACTGAGGAACAAAGCTAACATCTTTTCCTTGCCACTCTAAATCACCACCATTCACCTTAGAACCTAAATCTTCGCTATATAATAATGCCAAAGAATCAAAAGAAGCATTAGGATCTGTTTCTAGAACGTTCTTGATAGAATCCAATAAAATTCTTGCTTTTTGACCTGTAGTAGGATCTTCTGCTTTGATTAAGATGTGACGAGCTCTTACTGAATCTGGAAGGCTTTTTTCTCCTACTTTTTTCAATACTTTATATTTTTGGTCTTGTACATAAGGTCCAAAAACAGTTCCTTCGTCTGCACTAAAAATAGAATCAACCATAGATCCAGGAACAGCCGCAAGTGTGGTCATTTCTGATTCAGTATAGTAATTTGGTGCAAAGTCTTTTGTGTATTGTAAAATAACGCTAGAATCTTCTTCCATTGTCTTAGCTTCTCTAAGTTCTACCGCACGTTCTTCCATAGAAGTATAGTAGTATAAAGAATCTTCGCTAGTTGGTGTTACATCAAATACAACATACTCAATGTTTGCACTAGCTTTACGCTTGTATTGTCTAGCATTAGCGGCAATATAATCCGTCATCTCTTTGTCCGATACCTCTACCTCATCTTTAATGCTAGTATAAGGAATACGTACATAATCGAAATTATAGCTTGTCTCTTGAAGTTTGTTTTCCATTTCTACCATCCAAGATGGTGTATAGATTGCTTTCTCCAAAGCAATAAAGTACTTGTCTTGTAAAGCTCTAGTTTTAACGCTTTTTTCTAAAGCCAACCATTCTTTTTGTTGCTCCAACAACTGTTGTTGTTGTTTTACGTTTCCATCAGCTTGCTTCATCAAAGCACCTGTATTCTTATACATCTCGATCATTTGCTTTACATTATCCGTATTGACTTGTCTAGTCTTTGGATCAGCCAAACGATTTTGTACCACAGGACTTAATAATCTAGGATCTTGGCTTAGAAATAGGTCACCCATTTCTACAGCAGTTACTTCCATTCCAGCGTCTATTGTTTTTTGCGTCAACAACTTCTCTCCTACAATACGATCCCAAACTTGAGCTTGAATTTCTTCTTGAAGGTATCCAGCTCCTTTGTATTCCGAAGCGTATTCCTGTACCAAATCGTTAGAAACTTTCTCTCCGTTGACATAACCAACTGTTGCTGATCGACCAGAAGCGGTATTCGCACCAGGACTAATATCCATAAATAGAAATGAAGCGACACCAATGAAAACTAATCCCATCATCACCCAACCAAATCGGTTTCTAATTGTCCCTAATAAAGCCATCTTTTATCTGTATTTTACCTTGTTTCAAGCGTTAGAGTTGTTATTAACGCCTTTTATTATTCTTATTAATATTGATTTAACTCACTCCCTTTTGTATAGAATACTCTTTTCCAAAAAGGGAAACGGCACAAAAATACATTTTTTTATGAAAAAAAGCGGAATCTATCCAATTGATTCCGCTTTTTTTTCTTTAAGCGTAACTCTTTCAATAGACTTTATTACAAATTAATTCGTGATAAAGTCTATTGCTTCCTAGAGATTTTGAGTTCGTTTATGAAAAAGGGCTTCAAGTTTATCAAACAAAAAACAACGACCATATTGCAAAGCAATCAATAAAGCTGTTTATAATTCATAGTTGATGATTACTTCATCCTAAGCAACTTCAACAACAATTTCTTGCCTATTAAATTATTTTATATTTATAAAATAAAAAAAATGATTCTAATAGGCTATATTTAGCAAGTAGTTCTACGATTACCTGCTTAAGATTTATATAACAATAAAAGCGCTTTAAGAAAACATGGAAAATAGTACCTCTTCTAAAGAAACAGATCACCTACCATCACAATCGGTTAATCAAGTTTCACAAAACGAACAAGGACAATTAGGCAACACCTCTAATAACTTTGTTGATAATAGCTCTGAAGCGCTTGAAGCTAAAAAACTCCAAGAATCGGCAGATAGTAGTAAAGAAACGGTGGCATTACAGCAACTACAAGATAATGCTACTACCCACGATACTTCACAGATGAGTCAGCAACAAGATCTTGCTAGCTCAGAAAAGCAGGAGACTCCACCAAGTTCTTTACAAGATTTTGTGAATGATAATCCCGAACACGCTTCTGAAAAGATCAGTGATGCAGCCATTCAAGCTACTAGTGAATACCAGCAATGGAAGGCAACATTTAACAATTCGGAATTAGAAAATTCTTATACAGAGGAGGATATATTATCGGCCTGCCGTTTGGCCATTAAAGAAATGCGTGGAAATAAAGTTCGTAAAGATGTTAGTGATCGAGGCGATTTTTATCTTAAAAAAGCGGCTTCTAATGCCAAATTAATGGACTCAAAAGAAAAACATTCTTTAACGAATGAAGAAAAAAAATATGGTCAGGTGAGCAAAACAACTGATAAGCTAATAGATGCTCAATGTGCCCTATTTAAAAAGGAAATAAAAAAAGCGGCTTCCAAAGAAGAACTTTCAGAAATAATCAAAAAACATGGTTTAGCAATATGGGACCATGCAAAAGCTAAAGTTCAAGCTTCTACTGAAAAAGAACAGGACACAGATAACTGGAACGACCAAGCTGTTTATAAAGCTCGGCTAAAAATGCGTATTAGCTTAAAGAAAAGCTCAAATCCCTTGCTAAAAACAATAAAAAAAGAGGCACTAGATAAATATATTGAGACCTTAGAAGAAGCCTCTAGAGGAATGACATCGGCTGAGTTTGACGAAAAGTCTGAAAAGAAAATTTTACTTACTGGTTTTGATCCTTTTCAAGGGGCAGAGACCAATCCATCTGGTATTGTAGCTTTAAATTTTGATAACAAAATGGTCGGCAATGCTGAAATACAAACCGCTGTTTTCCCTGTTCGTTATGAGGATTTTGACAAGGGACTTGTTGAAAAATTCTTTGGCACAAAAATGGACGATATTGATGCTATTATTACGGTTAGTCAAACCCACCTCTCAAAAAACATTGATATTGATCGATTTTCTGCCAATGTAAGAGGTGGAGGGGATGATAATAACGAGGTCTCCCAAACGGGAAAAATAGTAGAGGATGGAGATGACTTCTATGAATCTTCATTGCCTTATAAAGAAATTCTCGACGGCGAACCAGAAAAAAAAGATCAACGCTATTTTTACAATCAAACTTGGGCTACAGACAAGGACAATAGCAATGAAGAAAAGTACCCTGGAGATAAAGACAGTAAAGGAACCCCTTGGAATTCTGACAAGCAGGTTAATAGCTTGGAAAAAGTAAAAGAATCGGGAACCCCCACTGAAGGATCAGGAGGAAGCTATTTATCCAATGAAATTCACTATCGTGTTTCTAAAATGAGAACAGCTAGTGATATGACCAAAGATATGCCACAAGGGCATTTGCATATTAAAGATGCTACTAATAAAAAAGCATTTATGGCTGATATGGAAAAATTAATTGCTCGTGTTGTTAAGACTTTAGGCAAAAGCAAAAAACCTATTGGCAACTAACCACCAACTACTTGAAAGCTAAATTATTGCAAATAAAAAGCAAGCCAAAATGCTACGATTTTTTTTATCTATATTAATAGGATTAAGCCTAATTTTTAAGCTTTCTGCACAAGATAATCCTTGTCATTGCATAAGGACAAATATTGAGATTCACGATGATGGTCGAGTCTTTGAATTTATCGTAGACTCTATTTATACCAATGCAAAAGGAGAGGAAGTCTACCTTTATAAGGAAGAAACATTTCAGCGTTTAAAAGCAATTGGAGTGGTCAAATTACCACCAAAAAGTAGCTTACCTAAAGTCAAAAAATTAAATCTTAATGCTGTTGGAACAAAAGGAATTCGTTTAAGTACGTATTGGGATTTTGATTTTAAAAAAGCAAATAAAAAGCTTGCTTTTTTTGCAAAAACACATGGAGGATATCCTGACCCTAAAAAATTGAATAAATTTAATTTTTTAGGAAAGATGAATAGTCCCGTTCAAATGAAATTAACCATTCTGCCTACAGCATCCGATTTATCTGCAAAGCAATTAGCGGCTGAAACCATGACGGTAGAACTTACCATTCATCCACATCCTCTTTATTCTAATAGAAATGTCCAATCGCCTTTTAAGAGCACCTTGCCTTATCTAAAACTCAGTTTAGCGTACTTGCAAGGACAAACTTGGCAGGTAGACGTTGATAAACACATGCTTATTCGTCAAAAATTAAGTCCTCTCAGAAAGTAAGGCTCCAACAAAAAAAATGCCCTATCATTTTGATAGTCAAAGTAAAAAAAGGGTTTAAAACCTCCTACCTTGACTCTCAAAATAATAAGACATCATTCTACTCCTAAGGAGTTTGTTTAATTACCCCATGTTATACAGATTTTTTTATTCCTATTGAGAACCCGAAATTTGCTTCTTGAACCTTTGTTTTAATTTTTAATGTTGAATGCTTAATGTTGAATGCTAATTCTATTATAAAGCATTCAACATTAAAAATTAAGCATTCAACATTCAGAACAAGTTTATACAGGAACATTAATTTTTCATCTCTTTAATTAAGATTTTGCAATCGTTAGCTTTATATTTTTGTGAATAGAAGTACTACTCATTTTTACTATATAACTACCGTTTGGCAAATGCCTTAAATCTAATTCAATTTTTGTTTCAGTATTGGTAGTGTGCGTATATACTTTTTGACCAATGCTATTAAATACCTCAATATCTATCTTTTCCGAACGAACATTATCTGTAATATCAATCCAGACCGTTCCTTCAGAAGGATTTGGATAAACTGCGATAACGTAGTCTTTAGGTTTCACGACTAAGGCTTTAACAGCACTATAAGTAACCGTTCCATCTATATCAATTGTCTTAATACGGAAATAGTGCGTTCCACTAATCAAATTAGGCTGAAGGTATGTATATTCCTTTGCGCTGCTTCCATTGACGGTAGCAATGCGCTCATAGGTCAATCCATTGTTTCTATTCGATATTGCTCTTTCTAATTCGAAGGTCACGTTGTTATTTTCTTCTTCTGTAACCCAAGTAAGCAGCCCATCTTTTCCTTCAATCAGCTCCGCCTCAAAAGACATAAATTGTAAGGGTAATAACAAACTAGAATAACTAGTTACTGATTGAGCACAAATACACTGTGTACTACTAGGATTTATAATCGCCGCCAAGCTGCTGGTATTCACACAAGGATAAGAAACATTAACCACAAAGTTTGTTGCGGCTTGTACCGTTTGACCACTCGCAATTGGCATCGGAAGCGTAGCGTTTCCAATTTCTGATCCAATAGGATTCCCTGCCCCATCGACACAATAATAGCCAATCGTGGTACCTGCTGGTGCGTTCAATCCATTATTAGTAATTTCTTGCAAGACAGAATAAGATTGCGTTGAACCATTACTAAAGGAACGACCACTGAGGTTCGTAATCACTAAATCTGGTTTTTCAATAATGGCGATCTCGTCGGCTTCCCCTGTTATGATTTTAACAGGACCACAGGGCACACCTAAACAGTTTATATTGCCCGCAATTACATAACTATTGACTTCTAATTCTTCATTATCAGAACAAAAGCCAGTAGAACCAACAATACCAAAGGTATAGTCTAAAGTAGAGCCTGATGTAATCCCTGAAGGATAAGGAAAAACTAATCTTGGTCTTCCATTTATAGTATCTAAAACAACTCCTGTTGGACAAGAACTACTAGCACAGCTATACGTTCCAGGAACGTATGTTGTTCCCAAAGGTAAAAATACCTCTGTGGTATCATTAGCCGTTGTTGTATCCCCAATAATCGTCGTTTGTATTCTAATCGTTGTCATTGCGGCACAATCTTGAACGACAATAGGACTAGGTAAGACCGTTGTTCCGGTATAAGCATTGTAAGGTGCTACTGCTCCATCTATTTCTATTTGATTGGTCTTTACTCTTACGGCATTCCCTATCGCAGGGTTTCCACAAGGTTGAAAGCCTCGAACAGAAAAAGACATGGATGAATTGGGCGAAAAGTCACAAGTAAATTGCACATCCAAAGAAACTGTAACAAATCGTTCGTCACTTGCTGAAGCATTGCCTGTTCCTCTTATACTATTATTAATAGCAGCGATTTCTGTATGATCAAAAAGGTTGATATTTGCTACATTTGCAGCTATTGTTGGCGTCAAAAGCTCTATATTTCCAGAACCTCTTGGATATTCTACTCGTACATTAGTGAAAGACACTCCTGTTACGCCTCTAATATCTAGTACAGGGTTTCTCAAATCTGCCAACTGTGCACTACTTATTTCTATAACATAAGTGGTGTCTATACACAAATTTTGAGGTGTGATAGGTTGTGCAAGGATATTCACCTGCACCTCTGACGGACGAGGCTCCAAAAGCAAGTCAACCGTTCTATAACAAGCACTAGTGACGGCCTCATAATCGGCTGGATACGAAACACAATCCCAACCATGATTAAGGCTAATCGCTTGGTTAGAACAACTGTTATAAGTAGCGTACAATCGGTATTCTTGACAAGAGTTTCTATTAGCAGCTCCTAACTCTACAATAATCGAATCATTTGATTCTGTGTAGGTAACGGCTACTTCTACCCCTGTTGAAACATTGTAAATCGCTTCAATTTTAATATCAGGATGCGCTGGTATGGTTAACCAGTTGAAGGCTATATCTGCATTACTAGTTGTGTTACACAATTCAATATCCCAAGAAACAGTATCCTGTGTACCATTTACAGAGGGGGTAAGTGCTTGGAAAGACCAAGTAGGTGGTATAAACCGAAGCGATGCGGTCGTCACATTGGACCTATTTTGATGTACCGTAGAATCGGGATGATAAGCAAATTCTTTGTAATAATTCCAAGCTCGCATGGTCTGAATCGTTGGTGTTTCACAATTCCCCATAATGTTTGCTCTAAAAGGAGGATAATAGGTTCCTCTTTTATCTCGGTCACTATATCCTGTCGCTGGTCGGTACATAGTAACGGTATCCCCTCTAACTCTATTTGGCAAAATGGTGAATCCAGGAGCATTACTCCAAGAGAATTGAGTTCCGGTATATCTATAGTTAGGAATTACGAAGGTCACCGAATCCCAATGAGATGGTGGTCTGTATTCATTTGGATGATCATCTCCAGTAAAGGCACTGTGTGTAAAATAAATAAGTGGTGTCACTTCATTACAATGCGTAAAGGTGTAGGTTCCATTGGCTCCCCATCCAAAACTAATTCTTTCATACTGACCAATATCGCCTAAACTATCACAAGCCATTACGGTTCCATTGCTTAATAAGGTAGAAAAATTAGCTCTAAAGGGATTGATAGAATGAGGGCTTGATCTTGCAAAGTTTTCTCCTACTACAAATTGAGCTTTTACCAAAACGGTATCAACGGTATAGACATTAGAACCACTTTCTCCTCCAAATAGATAAGTACCACCTATAGAATCTTTATAGCGTGATAAATCCATTGTGTACTGGTAATTCTGTCCTCCAACACTAGTAAGGTTAAGGGGCATACCATCCAATATGAAGCTTTGATACCCCATTCCTGACGAGATGTCATTAATTAGGATTTCACCGCCCACAAAGGTGAGGAAATCCGTACCACCACTACTAGGAGTTAAATTTAACGTTAAAAAAAGATTTCCTACAGCAGTATCCTTGATATAAGCATGTGCTTGTACCAGCATGGTATCATAAGGATTGTAAAACTTGGTTTTATGAATCGCAGGATCTAAAGTAACCAATGTTGTTCGTGTGGCATCGGTATACCCTGGTGTCGTTCGACTGGCATCAAATTCATAAATTAAAGGTCCATTACAATTGGTAGGACAATGGGTTAACATGTTCGTTAGTGTCCCACAATGTATTTCTCTATAAAAACAGGTGTCTCCTGGCGTTCCACAAAAATAATGAGTCGTATAAGGAATACTTAACACTGTAGAGTCCGTATAGGTAAGACAATCAAAACTAAGTGAAAAATGCAGGGTATCATAGGTATATCGATCTAAGGTATAGGTGACTACATTACCCACTTTTGTAACGGTTGGATTATAAGCCGAAAACTCACTATCCAAATTGGCAATCGTACTCATCATATTATATGTATCTACCCCCGTTGGTAAGGTAAGACTGATCGACCATTTTGCTTGTGATCCAGCAAACATACTTTCTCCTCGACACAGGTAGCCATTATTATAAAAATGAGGCATAATTCCTACCACAAAATCCTGACCATCAAAAACATCTGATGGCGTCGCTATAAAAGTACTGTTCAAATAATTACGAATGATGTTTCTGTATCCCAAATCTCTACGTACAGGAGTTCTTTCTTGTAAACATTGGTCTTTGAAGGAAACATCAAAGTACTTGTGTTCCCAACTCATATAATTGTAATAATTACTAGTGCCACAATTATCTCGAATTGATAACCAATAATCAAAAGATATCTCAAAGGAAGCTCCAGGAGCTAAGTCGTCAAAAAAGCCATCATTATCTAGATCTTCCAAACCGCCTGGTCCGTCAGGATCAAAGGTGAGTCTATCTTGAATCAAAAAAGAAGCCGTTCCTAGACCCGCATTATTTCCAGCATTATTATAATAAGCTAAAGCAGAATCACTAATCGCATTCGTTCCGATACTAAAGTTTCCCCAGTACCTAGTGTCGTTCCGATTAGAGCCCCATAAGGTATTCACAGCAGGCGTCGCTAATGGCCCGTTGTTAGAACCTAAACCAAATATAACAGCGACATCATAAGCGATGGAACCCCCTACTGGATTGGTCGGACTGGAGGTATTGGTAATTCGAATGGTATGCGTCATGGTATCACAAAGTTCTGGCGCAGTTGAGCCACTTACGACAGCTAAAGCAACGGCTGGCGCTCCTCCTATAAATGTAATTGGTCCTATTTGAGGAATAGCCGATTGGCAATATTCGAAAGCCGTACAGCCCCATCGAGCATGATGCATAATCGTTACATTATTACAGGCTGTTGCAAAAAAGCTTTCCGTGAAAATAATGTCTTCTCCATTATCAAAACAGTTATCTCCATTTCCTACCGCTCCTAAATAAGGCGCATTACTAAGATCAACCGCATAAAACAAGGTATCTGCTGTATTTCCAGCATTCGCTACGGTACTAACTGGTGTTAGGTTGGTAGCTCCAAAACTAAGTTGATAATTACTAATATCTCTTCCAACAACGACAAAGTGCTGAAACTGTTGAATACAACTATTTCCTCCTTGACGAACGGTTATATTTCTAGTTTCAGTTGTGTTTAGTGTCGTGTTTGCATTTAATATTGCCAAGATACTTAGCGAAGCATAATCAATGTTATAAGTACCATAAGTGGTATCATTGTCTGCTCCATTTTCTGCAACATTATTATCTTCATAATTGATGGCAATGCTATCTTTAAATGCATTTCCGCCCAAGGCATGTGCAACTGAAGGGCAAGATGCAATACGAGCAACTGTAAAAACAACTTGATCTCCCACGCCCCATAAATTAGCGGGAACACCTCCATTATTAATCGCAAAAACGGGATTACGCAAATCACTAATATTTACTTCTGTAACGGTATATATGACGCCTAATACACTAGCAGAACCTGCTACATAGGAAATGCCTGGAGGCATTGCCAAACTTATCTGAAAGTTATTTAAAGTCGAAGTTTTTGCGGTGATGGTATACGTTCCATCAGCAGAGCCTTGACAAACTTCCACATTATCACAGGATTGATCGACTCGATATCCTGAAGTATTAAGCTGTGCGTGGCTATTCATAGCCTCGAAAAACAGCAGTACAAAAACTAAAAAGGTAAATTTCATATTCATATGCTTGATTTTTTATTAAGAAGTTATTTTAAATTTCATGCTTTAAAAACGAGTCCATTTTTTGATTCCAATGAAGGCTGCTTTGACAAGTGCACAGCAAAGTCTATCGCTGTCGCTGTTAGATAATACCCAACTCAACTTAGGATAAAAACGATTCCATATTTAATGCTTAATCAATAAAATTACTTCTTAGTAGTGGGATAAATTTCGTCTCTTAATTTCAATTAAAATAGCGTAGTTTTTATGCTTTAATTATAGAGACATTAAAAGTATGTCTAAAACGGTAGGACAAATTAATTCCAGTTTTCACTGTCAATAGGGGAAACGTAAAGATAAACATCTTCCTATATCTTCCTATAGAAATGTTATTGGGTTCTGTATATTCTTCTATTAAAGTTCTATTTTAAAAGTAGCTTTGCCAACTAATCAAATCATCAATGAGTAAGTGTGTATAAATAATGCGTAAGTGTGTACAAATAAGGTGTATTCTATTTATAATAAAATAAGGTTCTTTTGCAAATCGTGTGGAGTTCAAAACATAGGCTATCTTTTAACAGTTATGAATTGGGATATAAGTTTTAAGTAGAAAGTAATAAGTCGTTTATTATCAAAAGAAAACAGACGACTTTCTACTTAAAATTTACGACCCATACTGTCTAACAGAAAAGTGGTTTAAATATTACCACACGATTTGTCAAAGAACGTAAAATAATTTTCTAATGAGCACAAGAACGATCTGCTTTACAATTCTTACTTATATAGGTATTCTAGGTCTAAATACGTCTATTGCTCAAGATATATTGACAAGACCTTTATTTGATAATAATAAAAATCGAAGCATTAAGTTTTATGATTTTTTGGAGGATCAGAACGGTTTTTTGTGGATTGGTTCTAACAATGGTATCTTTCGATATGACGGGGTGCATCTTGTCAATTACTTAAAAAAGAACGACACTTACTTTGAAGATGTTTTCAGTATTTTTGAAGCCCCCAAAGGTCGGGTTTGGTTTTCGAGCCCTCGAACAGGAATGGTTTATTATGATTATAACCAAAAAGATCTTGTCGTTCCTGCTTGGAATGATGCCTTGATTGCTAAGATAAAAGATAGCTGGATCAGTGATCTATTTATTGCTCCCGATAGCACACTGTGGCTACAAAAATTTTCGTTTGGCTACGATTCAACGATTCACATTTTCCAAATTAAACAAGACCGTCTCATTCCATATCGTTTTGGATCAGCATCTGATGTAGATGCCTTCTTACAAGAGCAACATTTCACGCCTCAACAGGAGCAATTATTTACTCAAATCAAACAAAAAGAAGCTCTGCCTTCCGACAAGGTAGATTCTATTTTTTTAGGTGTTAATAAAAATAGTATTGTCAGTTACAACATTTTTTTCAACTTAAAAGACCAAAGAAAATACTCGCCCAATGTCATTCGAAAAATCATACAGATTGACAAAGAAAATCGTTTGGGGCTAACTTTTAATGGCTTCATCCAATATCCTAACGAAAAAAATTCTACTATTTTTTTACCTCAATATCAGATTAATGATATTTATAAACTATCCAACGGCAACTATCTATTTTCTACCAATAAGTATGGTGTTCTAAGTAGTTCTTCGATAGAAATAAAGAAACATAAGTTTCAACAAAAAGATGAAGTTGTTATCGCCATTCATGTAGATCAAGGAACCTTATATTTGAGAACCAAGGATCATGTCTATTATAAGTCTCCGACAATGCCTTCGCTCAAATTGCTTTTATCAATCGATCAGGGCTACAAAAGCACGAATAATCCTAACCAGTTCTTAGTTTGGAACAACAAAATCATTATCAATGATTTGACCTTGTTTGAGAAAAAACAAGAACTATTAATAGATTTGGACATCAGAAGAATCATAAGAGGAAGGAGTAAATCTATTCAGTCGATCCAGGATAGTTTATTAATTATCAGTACCGCTAAAGGCTTTGTTATTTTGGATAAAAATCGAGCCTTGGTCACCAATAGTCAGACGCTAGGTTATGATACTTGGACGTATACTACTAGTCTTGTTGCGCCTTCCAAAATTTGGTTAGGAACACTTGGTGGCATTATAGAATATGATTATAAAACACATTCATTTGACAGCATTTCATTGCCTTTTAAAAATCTAAAAATCAACCAAATAAAAGGAAGAAAAGAACAAACTATTTTTGCAGGTAGCGAACAACGTGGTTTATTTATTCTTAGTCCTAATCAGCCAACGGTTTCGATTGATTTACAGCAAAAATTAAACTCCAATAGTGTTTTAAGTCTTTTGTTAGAAAATGATACCACAGTTTGGATTGGAACCAATAATGGCCTTAATAAAGTGGTCTTTTCTCCACAGAATGCCACTACTGAAGTTAGTTCTTATTTGACAGGCGTTCATATAGACGATTTGGAATGGTTGGGCGATAGCATTTTAGCTGTTGCAGATGGTGTCTTGTTGTCCTTTTCTAAAAACATTAAAAAGCTAGAAGAAAAAAGAGCTTCTATTTCGATTACAGGGCTTCAAATTAATGGTCGCCAAGAATCGGTTTACCAAAAGAAATTATCCCTTCAACGAAATGAAAATACCATTCAGATTAATTTTACGAGTATTAACTTTTCAAAAGAACGTCCAACCATTTTTCGTTATGCTTTATTATCAGAAAACAGCCTAGATACCACTTGGCAAGCTACCCAAGAATATTCGGTCACCTACTCGTTGCTCAAACCTGGCAGTTATACCTTTTTGTTAACCACACAAGAGGAACAAGCCAAGAAAGCACCGAATATCCAGCAAATGAATATTAACATTCAAAAGTATTTTGTAGACACGATCTACTTCCATATCCTTATTTATATCGTCAGTATATTGGGCGTCATTTCTATTGCTTTTATGTTTATTGTCTTTATCAATCGACGAGCAGAATTAAAAAAAGCCTTGGTAGAATCGCAACTAAAATTGTTGCGAACGCAAATGAATCCACACTTCTTATTCAATACACTGAACTCTATTTTGGGTCATATTACCATGCAAGATTTGTGGGCGTCTACGATGTATTTATCCGATTTTTCAAAACTCGTCAGAGACATTCTAGAAAATTCTAAATACAGTTTTCTGCCCTTAGACAAGGAAATTGAGATGCTTAATGCGTATATTAAGTTGGAGAAAATGAGATTAGGACCTGCTTATCAGATTGAAATTAAAATAAAAGAGGGGGTAGAATTAAATTCCTTTTACATTCCTCCAATGCTGATTCAACCCTTTATAGAAAATGCCATCATTCACGGTTTAGGACCACAAGAAGGAGGCGAAATCATTGTTCTTATAGAAAAAGTTGGACCAGGAGTATTAAAAATCACCATCTCTGACACAGGAATAGGTCGAGAAGCGTCCATGAAAAAGCATTCCGAATGGACAAATGTCACTTCAAAAACGTCTTTAGGGATAGAGAATGTCCGAGAACGAATTGCTATTATTAATAAAACCTATCATTTTAAGCTTAATTTTTCTATTGAAGATTCCTTTGCTAAAAATGGAGCTGTTCAAGGAACGAAAGTTCAAATTTTATTACCTAAATTTGATTATGTTCAGGAGATAAATTCGTAATTTTTAGCTATTGAGTCCACCTTCCATCCCCTTTAAACGAAGTATAGAACTTATGAAAACAATTATAGTTGAGGACGAATACCTTTCAAGAATTGCGCTAGAAAACATGATCAAGCATTTCTGTCCAGAATTGAAGGTTGTTGCTAGTGCTTCTTCTATTCAAAAGGCGAAATTATTAATAGAACAGCACAAACCAGAGCTTGTATTTTTGGATATACAATTGAGCGATGGCATTAGCTTTGAGTTACTAAAACAATTACAAGACTATGAATTTAAGGTCGTTTTTGTAACCGCACACAACAAGTATGCTTTGCAAGCATTTGATTATGCTGCCATTCATTATTTATTAAAACCAATTAATCCAGAAGCCTTACGACAGGTCATTCAGCGTCTACAAAATACGGATGCTAAAGAATATAAACTGAACGAACATGTTTCTATCTTAAAAGATTTGTTTGGAAAAGAGCGCACTCGTTTGGGCATTCCAACCCAAAAAGAATTGGTTTTTATTAACATTTCAAATATTGTGTACTGCAAGGCAGATACCAATTATACAGAGTTTTATTTGGAGGATGACAGCATAATTATTGCGTCGAAATCACTGCTATTTTTTGAGCGTATTTTAGATGGGATGAACTTTGTTCGACCACACAACAAGTTCCTCGTTAATACACAATATATTACTAAATATATTAGAGGAAGAGGCGGTGTCTTGCTTTTGAGCAATGGGATTTCTATTTCGGTATCTGTTCGTCGAAAAGCACTTTTACTAAAGAAGCTTTCGACCTTAACTTCTGTGCTTTAGGCTTGTTTGAATAAGGTATCAAACACTCTGAAAGCATCTGATACCTTATTCATGACCTTCTTATCGAACGACTTTTTGGTACAATTCTTTCTCTTCAACAACTTCTATTTTAGTTCCATTTTCCAAGGTTTTGGAAATTGCATCATAAGGTGCTTTGACTAACATTTCGCCTGCTTTTAAGCCCGATTTAATTTCTATGAAATTATCGTTTTGAATTCCAGTAGTTACTTGACGCATACTGACGGAATCTCCAGCTTGAACAAAAACATATTCTTTGATTTTCTGTACTTCTTTTCCTTTTGTTTTAGTTGGAATAACATCGTCATCATCTTCTCTTGCCGTCACGGCAGCAACAGGAACAGATAAAATATTGGTTGCTGTATTGGTCTTAATCTCTGCCGAAGCAGATAAACCTGCTCTAAATGGCGAACGTTCTGACTGTGTATCCAAATCTTTGTAAGAATCTTCTAACATCAAAATCGCCACTTCAAAGTTCGTCACTTGATCTGAAGTTAACTGCGTGGTAAGCGAACTCAAACCCGTTGCTGTATTCGCTATTTTTGTTACAATCCCTGCAAATTTACGATCAGGATAAGCATCCAATTCAATCTCTGCACTATCTCCAATAGAGGTGGTCAAAATATCTCGTTCGTTGACATCAACCCGTACTTCTACGGTTTTCAAATTGGCAATTTTAAGAATTGGAGTTCCAGCCATTTGAGCCGTTCCAACGACTTGTTCCCCTTGTTTTTTGTACTGTGTAGAAACCACGCCACTAATAGGCGCATAAATTCTAGTTTGTGACAAGTTTTTCTTTTGCTCTTTTACGGTTGCTTCAGCACTTTTAACCGAAAATTCTGCCGCCAAAATATTCTGCACCGCCCCTTCTATATTTGCCTTTGAGGTGTTAAAAGTGGCTTCAGCAGCTTCAAATTCTGCTTTAGAAATCACCCCCTCTTCAAACAATTTCTTGTTGCGATCATAAATAATTCGAGTGTTATCAAATTGAGCCTCCAATTGTTTTTTCTGCGATCGAACCGCTTCTAACTGAGCCTTAGAGCCATCAGTAGCCGCTTCTGCCCGTTCTAATATAGAAACCAAAGCTTCAGGATCAACCTTAGCCAACAACTGTCCTTTCTTCACCAAATCGCCTTCTTCTACATACAATTCAATGATGGTTCCAGACACATTAGAGGTAATTTCTAATTCGGTTGCAGGAAAAAGCTTCCCACTGGAATACACTGTTTCGACAATCGTTCGCTTTTCAGCAGCTTCAACGGCTACTTTTTCGACATCATCTTTTTTATTTTTCATTTTATAATAACTGCCTGCTGCGATTACAACAACCAATACCAATAAAAAATACCATCCCTTTCTGCTTTTTCGTTTCGCTGCCATTGTCTTTATAAAAAATAAGTGCCTTTGAATAATTTTTATTCGTTCTTTGACAAATTCTGTGGAGGTTTAAAGTATAGATTACTTTTCTAAGCATAGAGTTTAGATATAAGTTTTAAGTAGAAAGTTGTAAGTTCCTTATTATGAGAACAAAACATACGACTTTCTACTTAAAACTTACGACTCATATAGTTTGAGAAAAGCAGACATTAGAATATTACCACACAATTTATCAAAGAACCTTTTTCTATTTAATCGTAATCGCTCGCCCTCTGTAGTAATCTAGAATCTTTAGTTTAAAAAGATAATCATATTTCGCTTGAAGCACACTAGATTCTGTAGCAATCAATGTATTCTGAACACTTGTCAATTCAAAAGAGTTCACCACACCCAAGTCATATCGCTTGCGTGTATTTTCTACCGACAAACGCGTGGCGATCACACTTTTTCTTGAAACAGCCAAACGTTTTTTAGCCGCTCTAACATCTACTAAAGCACGTTCGATATTAGATTTTAAAGTGGCCTCCAATTGGGTCGTCCCTAGTTCTGCTACTTTTATGCCTAATTCTGCTCGTTGAATACCAATTCTAGTACGCATTCCATTAAAGATCGGTACAGAAATATTTACCCCTACATTAGCAGAAGCAGTGATGCCTAATTGTTGAAAATAAGGAATTTCATCACCTGTACGAGGATCTCTAAATGCCGTAGAATAATTACTACCAGCACCTGCATAGTACGATACCGTTGGCCATAAACCACCTTTAGCTATACTTACGCCTAATTGAGCGCTTTTTTCTCGTAATTTTGCGGCAAGAATATTTGGTTGATTTAGAATCGCTTCTTCGTACACGTCGTCTAGATTCGATTCCTCTAAGGTTTCATCCACATCCAAATCGCCCACCACTTCAATCGCAATGTTCTTAGCAACATCCACATTCATCAGGACTTTTAGATTAACATAAGCCAAATCTATATTGTTTTGTGCAATCACAATATTTTCTTCATCTCGTGCCATTTGAGCCTCCAAATCATATTTGCTATTTTCAGCCAAAACACCACCTTCGATTAACTTAATCGTTTGCTCGTACTGCGCTTTTGTTACTTTGGATTGCTCTAGAAAGACCCCTTTGCTCTCTTTGCCTAACAAAATAGACAAATAAGACTGTGCGACAGAAAGTGCCACATCGTTTTTCGCTTGCTCGACATCCTTTCCAGCCGCCTCTAAGTCAACTTTACTTTGTTTGATGGTATTTCTAATCTGTAGTCCTTGAAAAATCACCCCATTTATATTTAGGGAAAGACCAGAGTTAAAGTTTGGTATCGTAATCAGCTCATTGTTTGTCGGGTTGACCGAGTTACCCAAATTTAAGCCATTTCGATAGCCAGCACTAATATTGGGCGTTTGTGCCCAAACCGCTTGTTTTTTAGTCAGCTGCGCTTGATTTTGATTCAAGGTGGCTTGCTGAACTTGCAAACTATTTTGAATGGCATAATTGATACATTTCTCTAAGGACCATTCGTCACCCTCTTGAGCGTTTACATTGATTGTTATCAATAAAAAAAATAAAAAAAGAATTTGCCTATGCATAAATGATATAGAATTAATGGAAGATTATAACAAGTATTAAACCCCTTGCTATATAGACGTTTAGTCTAGACTAAAATAAATATTTTTACAAATCGAAACAACTAGATGAAGTAATGGTTGAAAATACTGTATATTTAATCTTATACGAAGCTTTTCAAACCGTAATAGGGCTACTTTATAGCTCTATTTACTCAAGCGTTGTTCCTTCATTTTCTAATTAAACACCTAAGATACGATGTTTTCTGTTTTCTCGCACGAATATTATATGAAAGAAGCGTTAAAGGAAGCCCAAAAGGCGGCACTAATCGACGAAATACCTGTTGGGGCTGTTGTAGTTTGCAATCAACAGATCATTGCACGGGCGCACAACTGGACAGAGCACTTGACGGATGTAACCGCACATGCCGAAATTTTGGCCATTACGGCTGCCAGCAAATACTTAGACAA
>CALDEP010000310.1 GCA_937942475.1 uncultured Aureispira sp. | reverse complement strand
GAATTGAAAAATGGAAACCAAACGGTTATGCCAGATTGGAAATGGACACATCCTGTTTATGAATTGAATCTTCCAATTCCAATGAAAGACATTCTGAAAATCGAAATTGATCCTTCGATGCGTATGGCGGATATTGATCGTGATAATAATGTTTGGGAGAAATAGTTCTTGCTATTTTTTCTGTTAATAATAGGATTTAAGAGAAGCTCTACCAATTTGTTTTGGTGGAGCTTTTTTTGTTTTTGAGAATTGATTTACTGGAGTGAATGGCTTATATTTGTATTCTAAATTAAAAATAAGTACTACTGGAAATATTGCTCATTGGAACCCTTCTCTTGAAATTAATAACCATTGGAAGAACTGGGATTCTGGAAATCTTAAAAAAAACAGCATGCATTACATAGAAAACACCCGAAACCTATTCCTCTATTACAAACAATTGGGAGACCAATCCATGACTCAACTGGAAGAAAAAGAACTCTTCTGGAAATATGCAGCAGATGAGAATAGCATTGCCACCATCGTAAAACATTTGTCTGGAAATATGCTGTCAAGATGGACGGATTTTATGACCGCAGATGGCGAAAAAACTTGGCGGAATCGAGACGATGAATTTGAAGATGCCACGCTAAAAAATAAAGCGGAAGTATTAGAAGCTTGGGAAAAAGGATGGAACTGTCTTTTTGAGGCGATAGATCCTTTGACAGATGAAGATTTGGAGCACATTATCTATATTCGAAATCAAGGACATACTGTTGTGGAGGCGATTAATCGCCAATTGGGACACTATGCCTATCATGTAGGACAGCTGGTTTTGTTGGCAAAATTACAAAAAGGAAAAGCTTGGCAACCCTTGTCTATTGGCAAAGGTGCTTCTAAAGATTATAATAAAAATAAATTTGCGGTAGAAAAGGGCAGTAGACACTTTACAGAGGAATTCTTAGATAAAGAGAAGAAAAAATAAGCTTGCTAGGCTACTGTAATATCATATTTCCCTAATAAGCCGATCAAACCTTCTTTAGAGAAGATGGCTTTGTTGATGCGGTTGCTTTCTGGATTGATCGTATAATTAACCGCATTTTGGAAATTGGCTTTTTCCATGTTGGTGAAATCAAAAATTGCATTTTTTAACTCACAATCATCAAAAACAGAACTACTAATGTCAGAAGCCGCAAAGTCAACCTTTTCTAAATTACAATTTTTGAATTGTGTCTTAGGTAATTTTAATTCAAAAAAAGAACTGTAACTAAGGTTGCAATTTTCAAAATCAACAGAAAATAGGAAGTCGTTACAATCGTTAAAATTGAAACCAACTAGTTTGCAATCGACAAATCGAACGGCTTTTAAAGCAGTATCCTTATTTCTAGCCATGCTAAAGTCACAATTGTCAAAGGTGCAATCTACGAAAGTGATTCCTGAGATATCGCAGCTATTAAAATTGCAATAACTGAACTGGCAGTTCTCAAATTTTTGATTTTTGATACTGGCTTCAGAGTAGTCAACTTTGTCAAATGTTTTATCTTCTGTTATTTTGCTAGACATTTTTTTTGTTCTAAGGATGAAGCTTAAAGATAGACTATTTAGCGTTCAAAATAGGGTTTTATGAAAATAAATCTACTTTTAAATTTGCTAAGTCTCGATTACTTTAAAAAAGTAGCAATTACCTTCGCTACATTCTCTCCATCCATTGCCGCTGAAACAATTCCTCCTGCATAACCAGCCCCTTCACCACAAGGATACAAACCTACAATGTCAGGGTGCATCAAGGTTTCACTGTTTCTAGGGATTCGAATAGGAGAACTGGTTCTACTTTCTGTTCCTACAATTTGTGCGTCATTAGTAAAGTAACCTTTTTTCTTTTTATTGAATTCAGGCAGAGCTGTTTGGAGCCTTTTACTAATCCAACTGGGCAATAATTCGTGCATAGGCGCACTATAAACGCCTGGAATATAAGAGGTAGACGGCAGGTCTTTAGAAAGTTTACTTTTGGTAAAATCAACGATGCGTTGTGCAGGTGCTTTTTGACTACCATCACCCGCTTGAAACATGGTTTGTTCCACTTCTTGTTGGAATTTCAAACCATTAAAAATAGGATCTCTAAATCCTTCAAATTCCTTGTTGTCATACTTAGTTAAATCTTCTAACTCAATCGCTACAACCATTCCCGAATTAGAGTAAGGAGAATCTCTACGAGATAGAGACATACCATTAACAACCAGTTCATTTGGAGCTGTTGCCGCAGGAACAATCAAGCCACCTGGACACATACAAAAGGAAAAGACCCCTCGTTTTTCAACTTGGCAAACTACACTATAACTAGCCGCAGGAAGAAATTCATCTCGTTGGGGTTGACGGTATTGAATCTCGTCAATTAAGGATTGAGGATGCTCTATCCGAACGCCCAAAGCAAAGGCTTTGGCTTCTAAGCGAATCTGTTTTTTGTACAATAAGGTATAAATATCTCGTGCAGAATGCCCTGTCGCCAAAATAGTAGCTTCTGCAAAATGCTCGGTTTTATCATTAAGAACTACCCCTTTGATACTGCGCTGCCCACTATTGTTTTGTTCTAAAATAAAATCAGTCACTAAGCTATCAAAATGAATTTCTCCACCATGTGCTAGAATCGTTTCTCTGATATTTGCCACTACTTTAGGCAATTTGTTGGAGCCAATATGCGGATGCGCATCTACCAAAATATCGGAAGTAGCCCCATGTTCGACCAACAAACGCAAGACGTTTTCTATCTTGCCTCGCTTTTTGGAACGAGTGTAGAGTTTTCCGTCAGAGTAGGTTCCTGCACCACCTTCTCCATAGCAATAATTAGAGTTTGGATTAACAATACCATCTTGTTGGATGGCTTTTAAATCTCTACGACGATCTTGTACATCTTTTCCACGATCAAAAATAATAGGTTTTAAGCCCAATTCTATCAATTGGAGTGCTGCAAAATAACCAGCAGGTCCAGCACCAACAACAATGACTCTTTTAGCTTCTTTGACAATGCCATATTGTTGAATAATACTTGCTGGAGCAATATACGTTTCATCAATATAGGCATCTACTAAAATACGAACAACAGGAACTCTACTTCGAGCATCAATAGAGCGTCGAGCGGTAATAGCATCTACTAACTTTTGTCCTTTGGACAAGCGTAGTTTTTTAATAACTTGTTGTTTTATAAGAGAATCTGACTGAGCATCTTTTGGAGAAAGTGCTATTTCTATGCGTTTGATCATGTATATTATCTGGATATAAGTTTTAAGTAGAAAGTCGTACGTTCTTTATTATCAGAATAAAACATACGACTTTCTACTTAAAATATAAGACTATTATTAACAGCTAAAAGAAAAATTAGTACAGTGTTATACTTTTATCAATATCTCTAGCATAAGCAATGATGCCACCATTAAGGTTGAATAAATTTTCATATTCATATTCTTGTTGCAAAAACAGAATCGCCATATAACTGCGTTTTCCACTTCTACATAGGACTATAGCGGGCTTGTCTCTAGGAATTTTATCTGTATTTTTGTCAATCAATCCCAAAGGAACGTTTACACCACCAATAGAGCAAATTTCTATTTCATCAGGCTCTCTCACGTCGATGATTATATAATCATCCCCATTGTCCATCATTTCTTTTAATTGTTGAACATTAACCCCTTTTACTTCGTTTCTATCCATAGCAGAATATAGTTTTATGTATTTTTTATCGAAAGGTTTTTAATTAGTGTATTATTAAATATTGGGTATGCTGTAAAACTACTATTTTTATGCTTCTTAACAAAGCAGCTTAAAGGCAGAATCTTATTTTGTGTACAATTCATTTTAATAAATTGTATTCTAGATCCTAGAAAGCGTTTGGCGATTGACAAAAAGAATATTTTTTACGAAAAAACAAGTCTTATTAATTTATGCATAGCTTAGAACCACATTATAGATGGCGGTTAGAATACATAGCCTCAGAAGATCCCAAATCTCCTTTTTATGGACAAGTTTACAGCGAATTTGAGTTCTCGACCAAGATTTACAATTATTATATCCATCCTCAATGGGATGATTTTGGCTCGGAAACGCTCTATGTGAAAATTCTGTATGTTAGTTATGCAGATAATTATGCGATTCTAGAGCTGATAGGAGAGTGGAACGACTGTTTGCACAATGACATTATGCTCTTGAAGCAAGGCGTGATTGATCGAATGCAGGAACATGGGATTTCTAAATTTATCCTGATTGCCGAAAATGTTTTAAATTTTCATGCCTCCGACGATTGTTATTATGAAGAGTGGTACGATGATATTTCTGACGAAGAAGGTTGGGTTTGCATCTTAGGTTTGAGAGATCATTTGATTGAGGAAATGGAGGATCATGGGATTCATAATTATATTAATTTTGGACACCAATTTACAATTGCTTGGCGACCGCTGAAACCTGAATTGGTTTATGAGTCTATTCGGTACAAATTAGAAGATCAGGGGTATTAGTACTGGTAAATCTGATGTTTTTGATAGAATCGGGCGCTTTTTTTTAATATAAATAATTGATATTATGGAGGTTTCATACTTGCGAAATATGGGGTTTATTCTGATTCTATTAGCACTATTATTTTCTTGGGTACTTGTTGTTTATAGATACATACTTAAGGTTGATGCGCAAAAAGTGAACACAGAGTATATTTTAAAAGCCCATATCGATTTTCTTTTAATGGGCATTTTGCTTATCGCATTTTCATTTCTTGGCGGAAAAGTAAGTCCATATCTTATTTTATTCACTTGCATCGGCACTGTTACTAATCCAGCAATGTTTCTTGTGATGGCATTCAATCCAAAGGTTAATAAATCACCTACAAGTATCTTTGGATTGACAACAACTATCAGTTACGTTATTACTACGATTGGAATAGGCGGACTTTGTATTACTTATTTACTAGCATAGCAATTCTTTTCTATCTCTTTGTGAATTTAGCAGGATGTTGCTTTTTTTAATAAAAAATGAGTCATCCCGAATAAGAGATGACTCATTTTTATGAAAATTACATAGAAAGAAAGTAATAAAGCTAAACAGCCTTAGCAGCAGCCTTAACTGTTTCTGCTTCAATGAAAATTCGATTAACCGTAGGAATAGCTTTCTTGATTTTCGATTCTAATCGATCTACAGCAGCTTCTATTTGAGAAGAAGTCATACCTCTTTTAAAGGTGACGTCTAGATTAACTAAAACCTCATTTGGTCCAAAATACAAGCTCAAAGGACGTTTGTAAATCCCAACTTCTGGTTCTTCGTCCAAAATAACCGTGATTTTCTTTAAATCAGCTGGCATTAAACCTTCTCCAATCAACAAATCCTTACATTCAACCGCAAAGAAAAGAGAAACGCTCACCAATAAAACGCCAATTAAAATAGAACCCAAGCCATCAAAATAAACATTACCAGTCATGTCTGCTGCAAAGACAGAAAGTAAAGCAATGGTCAAACCAATCAAAGCAGCCGTATCTTCAATAACAATGGCAGCAGTAGAAGTATCTTTACTATCTCTTAATGCTTGATAGAACGAATTATCACCTCTATTTTTATTAAATTCTTTAAGAGCGACATATAGAGCAGAGCCCTCAAACAACATGGCAAAGATTAAGACCGTGTAATTCCACATAATATATTCTCGATTCACTTCTGCATGTGGATGCAAAACAGCTTCTATACCTTCAAATAAGGCAATTCCACCTCCTAAGGCAAAAATTAGTACGGCAACGATAAAAGACCAAAAGTAAATCTCGTTTCCATAGCCATAAGGATGCTGTGCATCAGCAGGTTTTTGACTCTTTTTTATTCCTAATAATAACAAGGCTCCATTACCTGTATCGACCAGAGAATGAATGCCTTCTGAAAGCATGGAGGCAGAGCCTGTAAAGAATGCGGCAACAAACTTACTAATGGCAATTGCTGTGTTGGCTATAATTGCGCCGTAAATTGCTTTTTTGGATGAACCAGCCATTTTTTTTGTACTGTTTTATGGGATTAAAAATTTATTTTATGCTTACTAGTGTATTAACTAGTTTTTGTATTAAATATATGGTGCTTATTATGAAAAGAAAAACAACCAAAAACAAATTACAGCTAAAACAACTACCGCAATTTGATAAATGGTTTTAGAACCCGCTAAAGCCCCTAAGTCGGTTTCTTTTTCTGCCAAATCGGAGAGTGCTTGTCCGAGTTTTAATTCGTTCTCTTTTAAATTATTCTTCGCCGCTTCCAAATCTGTAGAGAGCCAATCGACTTTCTTGGATTGTTCTACTAGATTGTGCACTAATTTTTGCATTTCTTGCTGCGATCGAATGGATTTCTCCTCCAAAGAACTAACGATAAGATGCTGTTGCTGAATAGAACGTTCTGTATGTTCTAGCATCGTGATATAACTGTTCTTGTCGGCACGATATTGTTTTTGAGCTTCTAAGAATCGAGTGATGCGTTTGTCTACAAAAATATCTTCAGGACTAACAGGACGTTTGAGCGTAATCCCCTTGAAAGAAGTACATCGACTCAAGGCAACATAAGTTTGTCCTGTCGCAAATGCTTTTCTACCCAAATTGATAATTACATGATCGAAGGTTTGTCCTTGACTTTTGTGTATGGTAATTCCCCAAGCTAATTTAACAGGCAGTTGCGTGAAAGATCCAACGGGTTTTTTCTCTACCGTTTCCGTTTCGTGATTCCATTGGTAAACATATTTATGCCAAGTATAATGCGGCACAGAAATGATTTCAGTCCCTTTATCTGCCTTAATTTCAACGGATAGTTTATCTTCAAAAATTTCTGTAATCTTGCCAATCGTTCCATTAACCCACTGCTTGTTTTCATCATCTTTAACAAACATAATTTGAGCACCAACCTTAATTTTTAGTTCTTTGTCGGTAGGATAAGCACTTCCTACATTAGCAAAATTACCCAACTCTTCTGCATGAAAAGTCACTAAAGGCGCTTCAATAGCGGCTAAATTTTCCTCGTTGAGTTGTTTGATAACAGCATTGGTAGATGCCAAAGTAATCTTGAAGTTAGAAGCCAAACCTCCTTTGACATCAAAACGTTCATTGATTAAATTTAAGCGTTGTTGATCCATTTGATTCACACGAATGGCATTCAACAAACTAAT
>CALDEP010000309.1 GCA_937942475.1 uncultured Aureispira sp. | reverse complement strand
AACTTATGATAAAAAAAGGCGGAAATGCATATAGCAAGGCAATTAAAATAATACCAGCCAAAGCGGTCTGAAGTAAACGTTCTCGATGTTTGTGTAAGTGCTTTTTGTAAGCTACTTTAAGCTCCTTAATTAAGGTTTCTTTTTTGAAATTTGCGGAGACAGGCGTCAAATCCTCTGCGCTCAAATTAAGAATAGAGTGATGCTCAGGAAGCTTAGGAACCTTGAGTGACAATGCGTCTACCAAGACAGTCGGAGAAAAATATAAATTGGAAGGTGGAATATTCGTTTTAGGAATTTTCTTAAACGGTAGTTTGAGCAAATCCGCCAAGGTATTGCACCAATCAGCTGCTGAAGGACGAAGATAAGGTTCCTGTGCTCCATGTTCAAAACAATTTTGAAATAGATGCTGTACTTCTACAGCTACCTTATGAAATTCTTGATGGGGTGGAGGAATTACCTTAAACGATGATTGCTTCTCTGAATGATGTACGTAAAGGTTTTTTTCAATTTTATCGTGAATACTCACCAAATTATCATAAGGAGGATGACAAGAAGCTGCAAAAGGATGCAAGCCAAACAATAATTGATAAAAAATAACGCCCAAACTAAAATGATCCCAAGTTTCCTCAATCGTTCCTCTTGGACCTAAATAATGCTCTGGAGGCGTGTATTCAGGCGTTGCTACAGGAGCCGAAAAAATGGCTACTCCATCTTTAATTACTTCCACAGAATCCATATCCACAACAGCCAACAAACCATTGGGTTGCATCAATATATTGTCAGGTTTTAGATCGACCAAAACGTATTGACCACTCTCGTGTATTTGATGAATAACAACCGCAAGGTTAAAGCAAGTTCGAAGTCGAAGCTTGAAGGCATCTGGCTGTTTAAAAGAAAAACGCTGCCAAGCTTTATCTGCCCGACGAGGCAGTTTAAACAAGGTTAATTTGGTTAGCTTTTTTCCATCTATTTTTATTAATAAAATACCAATAAAACGCTTGTCTTTGTACACCAAATCTTGAACCCAACCAATAGACGGTGCTTGCCCCTCCTGAAATTCGATGGGAGGATGCTGCATCAAATACTGCATTTTTGCTTCCCGTTCTGGCGTTCGTTTTTCAGGGTAATATATTTTGGCAACTAAATGACTATAAGAACGAGGACTGGCAATGGCATAAATCGCCCCCTCTCCACCACTAGCAAAAGGCTTGGCAGAGATTTTTATTTTCTCCTTGCTGTATTTAGTATAAAAATGTAATTTATTAGACATTGGATGCTATTCATCAGTCGTTCGCAACGTTTGCGAGCGCTTGTGCTTATTGATTTAATGTTAAATATAAGTGATTGCCACTAAGAATGCACAGAAAATAACTTTTTTTTAGACCTTTTTATCCTCGTCAGTACTAAACTGCTCTACTTTGTTGAGTAGTAAGTCTTTGATATAAATTTTAGTACTATAATTTTCCTGCCACTTGATTAAGGTTTCTATTTTTATTTTTTCTTCTGCTGTATCTTCTATACTTTGTTTTAGCTCTGTTATTTCTGTATTTATCGTTTTTATTTCAGTTTCAATTGCTCGCAACTTGGCTAGGTCATTACGATAAAGAGAAGAATAAGCCTTGTTTTTAAGGTGTTGAGCATGATGTGTTTTTATTTGAGAAGCCAAGGTTAATTGACTCTTTTCTAGAAGGTCATACTCTTTTGTCGTAAGGTCTAATTTTTCATTACAAGTAGCCTGATAATCCTTGTAAATGGTATCGTATTTTAATCGAGTTTTTTCTAATTCTTTTTGATAATCTAGCTGTGCATCTAAGATGGTTGTTTCTATATTATCTTGAAAAGATTGAAACTCAATTTCAAGTTGTGCTAAGGCTTTGGATTTTTTTTGTATCTCTTTTTCGGTATGTTGTATTTCTGAATTCCATATTTTTTGAAGATCCGTCACTTTTTGTTCATACATCAAGGTTATTTGGGCAGCCTTTTTATCTTCTTCAAGTTTTAAATTCTTTTGATAACGTTCTAATTCTAGGTTCAGGCGGAGTCGTTCTTCAATAACGTAGGAGTTCTCATTTAATAAAGCCGTTTCCTCTAAGAAATTAACTTCTAAATTTTGTTTGGCTTTTATGATCGTACGATACTTTTTTAATTCCTTGTAAATCAAGGCTATTTTGGAATCCGTATAAAAGACGTCTTGATGTTTATGATAAGTATCCTGACTAGTTTTGATGGCGATTATAGAGCTTCTAATTTCTTCTAACCACTCACTTCTCAATTGAATATCATTGATCGGTTGGCTGGCTATTTTCTTTTGTAATTGTTCTAATTCTTCTTCAATAAACGTCCATTCTTTTGACATCACAAGTTGATGACTTTCTAATTCAGGTAAATCAGCGTAGCTTATTTGGGGAGAAATAGTCCATTCTGAACTTTCTTCAGGGGTCAATAAATTAGATAACTTCTGCTGAAAAGCTTCCTCTAAATCCAAGTTAGCAATTTGTTCTTGAAATAGCTTAAACTGATCTCGAACACGATGATGTGCAAAGTGTAATTCTGTAGCGACCCCAGACTCATACAACAAGTCTAAGTATTTTTTACGATGAACTTGAAAATTCTTACCCAACTGTCGTTTTGCTCTTTTGAGTGTCTTTGTTTGTTCTCGTTTATTGTGATATCGTTTTGTTATTAATATTTTCTGGAGTACTTCTTGTGCCTTTAAAATCTGAATTTCTGCAGGAAATGGTTCCTGATTTGTTATTTGGTAGGCTTCTAACTCCAAGGCGTAGTCAAAGCTATTCGTTTCTAATGCGTCATTATAATCTGCTAGTAGCTGTTTTTTGAGGTCTTCATCCTCAATTATTAGCAGTTCACTTTGTTGTAAAGACAATGCCTTTTCAAGCTTGAAAATTTTATTATTAAAATCACGAAAAGTATCCTTGATTAGTGTCTTTTTTTCTTGTAATTGTGTAGCAAATTGTTCAGAAAAGATAGCGTGAAGGTCAGCATAGGCATTGAGTTCTTCTATTCGAATTTCTTTTAATTGTACGTTTAGTTCTTGTACCCAGGGATTAAATAGTTCAATAGAATCAATTAAAGGATGTTGACTCTTTATGTTTTGTTGAATCTCAGATAAGCGAACTTTATTAAGGGCTACTTTTTTGAAATGCTGGAGCGCCTTTTCTTTTACTTGGAGGCTCAATTGATTTAGATCCTTTGTAAGGGCTTCTTTTTTTGTTTCTAAGGTCTGAATCGTTGATTTATGCTGATTATTAGATGCTAATAAGGCATGGTGTTTAGACGAAATATCATCCGTAGAAGTAGGCAAAATGACTCCACCAATACTATGGACAATATCCTTGCTCTTTCTAATTATTAATTGGGGGAAGATAGCAAAAAGTAGAATACTTCCGAAAATCAAAGACCAAGGAAATAAAACACCTAAAATGATACATGGAATCAATAGTACTACCGCAAGAAATAAGTTATTACGATGAATATTTAGGTAGTCTTTATAACTAGTTTCCATCGCATCCCAAAGCTTTTTTTGCTCTGTTTGAGGAACAATAGAGGGGCTTACCGCCTTTATAGAACCTATCATTGATTTGTCAATTTGCTTTAAATTGATGAAATCAATTGAGCTTGACTTATAATGTAAATTTAGATCTAAATCTAATATAAATAAGTTAGGAGAAAAGTATAAATCAGAAGGCTTAAAATCGATTTTAGGTAAGTGTTGAAAAGGCAATTTGTACTTAGGCATTCCCTTGAAAGGTAAATTCAACAAAGCGGCTAAGGCAACACACCAATCGAGCGCAGATGGACGAGAAAAGGGGTTTTCTGCTCCTAATACAAAACATGCTTGAAAGAGTTGTTGTACTTCTATTGGCAATTGATCGTGTCGCTTATGAGGTGGCGGAATGACGTTTAAAAATTCCTTTTTATGACTATTATGAACATATAAATGATGTTGGATCTTATCGTGAATGCTCACCAAATTATCATAAGGAGGATGAGAAGAAGCCGCAAAAGGATGCAAACCCAACAAGAGCTGATAAAAGATAACGCCTAAACTAAAACGATCCCAAGTCTCCTCAATCACGCCTCTTGGACCTGTATAATGCTCTGGTGGCGTGTACTCAGGCGTTGCCACAGGAGCTGCAAAAATCGCTTTCCCATTCTCAATCACTTCCACCGAGTCCATGTCCACAACCGCCAACAAACCATTGGGTTGCATCAAGACATTATCAGGCTTTAGATCGACCAAAACATACTGCCCATATTCGTGAATTTGATAAATGACCACCGCAAGATTAAAACAAGTACGCAAGCGAAGTTTTATAGAATCAGGGTCTTGAAAAGCAAATCGTTGCCAAGCTTTATCGGCTCGACGAGATAGTTTTGCCAAGGTCAACTTGGTTAGTTTTTTACCTTCTATTTTTATTAACAAAATACCCAAAAACTGATTGTCTTTATAAACCACATCTTGAACCCAACCAATAGAAGGCGGCTGCCCTTTTTGAAAAACAATGGGTGGATGTTGCATCAAATAATGCATCTTGGCTTCTCGGTCTTTGGTTCGCTTTTCTGGATAATAAATTTTGGCAACCAAATGACTGTAATTCCGAGGACTGGCAATGGCATAAATAGCCCCTTCGCCACCACTGGCAAAAGCTTTGTCCGAGATTTTTATTTTCTCTTTGCTGTATTTGGTGTAAAAATGTAGTTTGTTGGGCATTGGATTATATTCATCAGTCGTTCATCATAGAGCACCAACGATTGCTCTTGTTGATACAAGTTTAAATATAAAATATTGTTGGTAAGAATCTGTAGAAAAGGCAGTTTTTTAAACTTCTTTATCTTTTAATTCTTTTATTTGCTCGACTTGACCCAATAGTAAATCCTTAATATAGATTTTAGTCAAGTAACTTTCTTCCCATTCTTTGAGCGTTTCTATTTTTATTTTCTCCCCTTGACTATAAGACATTTCTTGACTGAGATGTCTCATTTCTACTTCAATGTTTTTTAATGCTTTTATCTTTTTCAAATAAATAGAAATAGCTTTTACCGCTTCGATATGCGATACTTTATGTTCTTCTATTAGTGCTAAAGTTTTTGGGTGGACTTTTTCATGCAAAACAGCTTTTTTTTGCAATAAATGCAGTCGACTGCTATACTCCTGCTCATAGGCTGTATAAAGAATGGCATGTTCTGGTAGAGTTGTTTTTAAGTGTTTTTCATAAGTATCTTTGGTCGATTGTTGAGCCGCTTCCAATAGCTCTAAAGCGTTTTGATAGGCTTCTAATTTTTCTAGTAAATCTATCTTCTTATTTGTATAGTTTGAATCTGTAAGATCCATTTCTTTTTCTATAGCAAGCTTAGAATCTTCGTAGTCACGGGTTAATTTTTTAGTCTGTATGTTTAGTTGCTTAAAATTTTCAACAAATTGTTTGTGAAAGACTTCTTTTTCAGCGGTTTCTTTTTCTATGACCTCTTTTATGTTTGGAAAAAGACTTTGTTCGACCCAGTGATTAAACGTTTCTACTTCTTTTCTAAAAGTTGCTTGCTTTTTTAGCCCAACTTTGATAGAATCCAATAACTTTTGAGTCGCAAATATTTGCCGACTTAATTGTTGCAACTCAAGGTCGATACTTGCTTTTTGCTCTAGTAATTGTTGTTGCTTTGAATATTGCTCTTGTTTTATTTGTAATAAATGATCTTTATCAAAGGCTAGAGTAGTGGTAAGTTTTGGAAAAATTAGGGTTCGTATAGTTTTGATAACAGCTTGTTTTTTTTCATAAAAAAGATAAGCCATCATAAGCGCAGAAGCGATAAGCCCAGCAAGTAAATAATTAGGTAAAATAAATGCAAAGAGGATTAAAAGAGGTATTAAGACCGTTCCTGAAATTAGTTGATCTCGATGAGATTGTAAGCGTGTTTTATAGGCTTTTTCTAAGCTATTCCAAAGCTCCTTTTGTACCTTGTTTTTTTTGATAATTTCTACCGAAAAGGTTTCAAAAGCTGCAATAGCAGTCGTTGGGACGAAGTCAGCAATAGGAATATTCTTATAATTATAATCAATATTTAAGGCTACATTAGGAACAAATAACTCATGCGGAAAATAGTATTCTGATAATGAAAATTTAATTTTAGGTAAGCTATGAATAGGAATATTAAAGGGCAACTCCAAGATTTCTGCTAAGGCGATGCACCAATCTAAAGCACTAGGTCGCAAAGAGGGCGTTTTAGCACCATTTTCAAAGCAGTGCTGAAATAATTCTTGAACTTCTATTGGCAATTGATGATACCTTTCATGTGGCGGTGGAATAACCTTAAAAAGAGCCTGTTTTTGAGAATGATGCACATACAAGTCCTGCTGAATTTTGTCGTGAATACTCACCAAATTATCATAAGGAGCATGAGACGCAGCGGCAAAAGGATGTAAGCCCAAGAGTAATTGATAAAAAATAACCCCCAAACTAAAATGATCCCAAGTTGCTTCAATAACAGTTCGTTCTTCTGTATAATGTTCAGGTGGCGTATATTCAGGCGTTGCTACAGGAGCCGCAAAAATTGCTTTTCCATTCTCAATCACTTCCACCGAGTCCATGTCTACAACCGCCAACAAACCATTGGGCTGCATCAATATATTGTCAGGCTTTAGATCGACCAAAACATACCGCTCACTTTCGTGAATTTGATAAATGACCACTGCAAGATTAAAGCAAGTGCGCAAACGAAGTTTTAGAGAATCAGAGTCTTGAAAAGCAAAGCGTTGCCAAATTTTGTCGGCTCGACGAGGTAGTTTTGCTAAAGTTAACTTGGTTAGTTTTTTACCTTCTATTTTTATTAACAAAATACCCAAAAAACGATTCTCTTTATAAATAACATCTTGAACCCAACCAATAGAGGGCGTTTGTCCTTTTTGAAAAACAATAGGTGGGTGCTGCATCAAATAATGCATTTTGGCTTCTCGATCTTTGGTTCGCTTTTCTGGATAATAAATTTTAGCGACCAAATGGCTGTAATTCCGAGGGCTGGCAATGGCATAAATCGCCCCCTCTCCACCACTAGCAAAGGGTTTGTCAGAGATTTTTATTTTCTCTTTGCTGTATTTGGTATAAAAGTGTAGTTTGTTGGGCATTGGGATTGGATTCGTTCGTCGTTCATGGTATAGAACAAATTATGGTGCCTATTAATTCAACTCTAAATATAAAAAGATTATAGAGAGAGTAGGAATAAAACGGATAAAATGAAAAACAGAATACTCGAATTTGAGTATTCTGCTTAATTTTATGCACCGTTATTGCTACAAATTAACCTTAAAACCTAGTCCTTAATTCAACTTTCCAACAAATAGTTATAATCCACCCAAGCCAAATTAAGTTGCAAAACCAACTGTAAATAACGTCGTTTTACGCTAATAATCTGTTCCAAACCCTGCAAGACATTTAAGTAATCCAATTCTCCAATCGAGAAAGCTTTTTGATTTAATTCCTGCTGTTTTTGAAGCGTTGGCAACAAAACCATTTCAAAATAAGTCAATTGCTTTTTTAGCAATTGAATGTTCTGCAAGATCATTTTTTGCTGACTTTCTAATTGTTGCAACTGCCAAGCCTTGTTTTGATCTAATATTTTGCCATTCAGTTCATTTGCTTGAACTTGTGCCTTTACGCCTTTGGTAAACAAAGGAACATTCAAACCAATTTGTGCGCCAAAATTAGGGAAGGTTCCATCGACCACTTGTAACTGAACTCCTGTGGATAATTGAGGCAATAATTGACTTTGAATGACTTCGCTTTGCAAGGCATTGGCGACCTTTTTTTTATCAATTTGCTCCACCAAAGGATGCGCTGCTAAATCAATGGCTTCTAGCTGTTGTTTTGAAGCAACCAAAGCGGTATCAGCAATATCAGTCAAGCTGCTGTCCATCAAAAACTGTTGCAATAAAATGAATTGACTGCTATAATTTTGAATCGTGCTCATTTGTTGCCATTCGATTTGCTGCTTGGCAGACTGGGTGGTAATAACTGGAATGACACCCGTTTCGCCCACCTTGGCTCGTTTAGCAGCAATTGCTTCTGTTTTATCATAAATAGTCAATAATTCCTTGTTGAGTATTTGCTGACTTTTTAGAAACAAAAGTTGTTGATATAGATTGGCAACCGAACGTTCCAATTGCTTTTGGGTGACCGCTTTTTGCGATTCTCCTGTCTGCGCTAAGGCTTCTTGAAAAACCGATTTTCGTTTGGCAACTTGTGGTAAATTAAAACTTTGCTGCGCATAAAGACTGTGTACGCCTGTTCCAGCAACACCCAATTCTTCCATTCCATAACCAAAACTTAGGAAAGGTTGATTTTTGCCCGCATCTTTCAAAATGCGTTGTTGTTGAATGTATAAATCTTGTTGCAAAATTCTTGGATGCTGCGTTTTGACGCGCTCAACAGCTGCTTCTAAACTAATCACATTTTGAGCAGACAAACTCAAACACATGATAGCCAAGAGCGTTGTTATAAAAATAAATCTAAGCATGTGTTTTTCGTTTTAGTAAATAAAAGGTGCAAGGAACGACGACTAAATTCAGTAGGGTAGAAGAAACCAAACCACCCACAATGACAACCGCCATTGGACTTTGAATTTCATTTCCAGCCTGTCCACCTGCCCAAATCAAAGGAATTAAAGCCAAACCTGTCGTCGTGGCAGTCATCATAATTGGATTGAGTCGGTCCAAAGAACCTTCTATAATCGCATCTTTTAATTGCTGCCCTTCTTCCAACAAAACTTGATACCTCGAAATGAGCAGCATCCCGTTTCGGGTCGCAATTCCAAACAAGCTAATAAAGCCAATCGTGCTGGCAATAGAAATAATACCAGAGCCAAAATAAATCATAAAAATTCCTCCAATTAAAGCCAAAGGAAGGTTGATTAGAATGATAATAGACAGCCAAATTTCTTTGAATTCTCGCAAGATTAGAAAGAAAATAATGACCAAAGAAAACAAAGAAGTAAGCAATAGCATACTCGTTGCTTTTTGTTCATTTTCAAACTGACCGCCATATTCTAGGTGATAACCTTCTGGCAATTCAACCGTTTCAGCAATGGTCGCTTGAATTTCCTCGACCGCACTTTTTAAATCTCGATTGGCAACATTGGTTGCAATCACTAATTTTCGATGCACGTTTTCTCTACTAATGCGCTCAGGACTACTATTGGAAACAATTCTAGCCACTTTTCCAAACGGAATTTTGTCGCCTTCAAAGTTCTCAATTAAGAGATGTTCTAACTTTTCAATTTTGTCTCTAGCCTTTTCTTCCAAGCGCAAAACCAAGTCAAAACTACGCTGGTTTTCATAGACTTGAACCACTGTTTTTCCACCAATAGCAATGTCAATAAAGTTGGCAAAATGCTCGATACTGATGCCACTACGAGCCAACATTTCCTGTTTGGGGTAAATATAAATGTGCGGAATCTCTGTTTTTTGATCTAAACTAACATCTACAATACCTTCAATCGAGCTGATATTCTGCTTGATCTTATTACCAATTTGAAACATTTTAGTCAAATCTTCTCCAAAAAGCTTGATGGCAACATTGGAACGAGTGCCCGAAATCATGTGATCAATTCGATGCGAAATCGGTTGTCCTATATTGATCGTCACACCAGGTAATTCGCCAATGGTCGCCCGAATTTCTGCTAGAACGTCACTTTTGGAACGCTCCTTCATATTCAAAGGCACTTCGATCTCAGAAGCATAATGACTTTGCGCATGTTCGTCCATAGAGGCACGTCCTGTGCGTCGCCCAACCAAATCTATTTCTGGTATTTGTAATAACAATTGTTCTACTTGTCGTCCAATTTTATTGGTTTCTGTCAAAGAGGTTTCGGGAGGGACGACCACAGAAATAGTCAAAGAACCTTCATTAAAATCAGGCAAAAAAGAACGCCCCAAACCAGACATGGTAATCACAGAAATTATCAATAAAACAAAGGCGACCACTAAGACGATATAAGAACGGCTCAAACTGGCTTTTAAAACCTTATCATAAACAGCCATCAAACTTCTAATAACAATATTGTATTGAATGCTTTGTGCTTCCGCTTCCTTGGCATCTGTTTTTAATAATAGGCTACATAAGGCAGGCGTAATGGCAACTGCTACCAACAAAGAAACCACAATTACAATCAAAAAAGCAATGCCCAAAGGTTGTAACAAACGCCCTTCAACACCACTCAAAAAGAAGAGGGGCAAAAAAGAAGCAATGATAATTAGAGACGAATTCAAAATCGAAGAACGTACCTCAAAGGTCGCTTCATAAATGATGGTCAACTTATCCTGTTGTTGCTCCATCGGCAAAATGGCGTTTTGTCGCAAGCGTTTGTAGACATTTTCAACATCCACAATCGCATCATCGACCAAGACACCAACCGCAATTGCCAAACCTCCCAAGGTCATTGTATTAATAGAAAAACCCGTCCAATACAAAACCAAAATACTAGTCAGTAAAGAGAGTGGAATGGTAATCACAGAAATTAAAGTGGTCCGCCATTCCATTAAAAACAAAAAGAGCACCAAAATAACAAAGAAAATACCTTCCAATAAGACACGCTGTAGGTTATTAATTGAATTTTCGATAAAATTACCTTGCTTGAATAATTCTGGATTTAATTGAACATCTGCAGGCAAATTCTTAGCAATTTCTTGAATTGTTTTGTCAATTTCTTGGGTTAACTTTAGGGTATTGGCAGTCGGTTGTTTTAAGATCGTCAAGGTCAAGGCATCTTTACCATTGATGGAAGCATTGCCCAATTGAGGCGCACCTCCAATCTTGACGTCTGCCAAATCACCTACCCGAATAGCAACCTCTTCTTCCATCTTCACAAAGGCTTCTTCAATCTCTTGAATCGAACGGATTCGACCCTTCCCAGAGATCAAATATTGTTTGCCATATTGCTCTAAATAGCCACCAGAAGCATTGTGATTTAATTGCGCAATCGCATCGTATAATTCCTCTAAAGAGACATGATGCAGTTTCATTTTAGCAGGCGAAGCCAATACTTGATATTCCTTTTCTTGCCCCCCATAAATAATCACTTTTGCCACGCCTTCTACCGCCAACAATCGAGGTTTGATGTACCAGTTGGCTAAAGTATTCATTTCAATTCCAGAAAGGGAATCTGAAGACATGCCAATCATTTGAATTTCGCCCATAATAGACGCAATAGGAGCCATGACAGGGTTTTTGACATTGTCGGGCAAATCTGATTGCACGGTTCCTAGCCGTTCGTTGACAATTTGTCGAGCCCGATAAATGTCCGTTCCCCAATCAAATTCCACAATAACACTAGACAATTCAGAGGAAGAAGTCGAACGGATTCGTCGAACATTTGGCGCCCCATTTAGGGCGGTTTCTAGCTTGAAGGTAACGAGCCGTTCCATCTCTTCGGCGGACATTCCATGCGCTTCGGTCATCACCGTTACCGTTGGAGCCGTTAAGTCTGGAAACACGTCTACATCGACCTGTGTGGTCACCCAGCCTCCTGCTAACATCAGCAGTATGGCGATCACCAACACGACAGCTCGATTGTGCAGCGCATTTTTTATAATTATATTTAACATGTTTTTTTTAATTTACTTTGTGAGTGCTTCGCCGTTGAAAATTTAGACAGGTTCTTAGGCAAATTGAGCAATCAATTAATGACTATGTCCAGCATGTGGATCAACCGTTCCAGACATAGAAGCTAGTTTTACCTGTAAGGCTCCTTGTGTGATGACTTTATCACCAACAGAAAGTCCCGATAAAATTTGAACCATTTTACCATCATTGGCACCAACCTCTACTACTTGCTTTTCATAAGTCTCCGCACTTTTTTGAACGAAAGTGACATAACTGCCCATTTCTTCCAAAACAGCAGACAAAGGCACGGTTAATTGTTGTGCATTTTCCTGTGTCATCAAAAACACCTCCACCATAGCACCAGGCGATAAATCAGGGTGGTTGTTGATTTCAAAATAGAGCGGAATGTAATGCCCTTCGGCATGACTGGTCATTCTACCAAAAGAAATGACCGTTCCTTCCAATTCCGTCAAGGAATAAGCTTTGTCTGTATATGGATTGATAAAATTAGCATCTACAATGGTCGGCAACAAGGCTCGATAACGAGGCGATACATCTACTTTGATTTGTACTCGACTTGTTTTTAGAATCGAAGCCAGCGGTTGTCCTGCCTTTACGAATTGTCCTTCTTGTACTAATAATTGAGAGACAAACCCAGCCGTAGAAGTACTGACCAAATGCCGTTTTTCGCCTTTGTTGAATAACTTTCTAATGTTATTAAACTCCGCTTCCGCCAATTCATATTCATTAACCGCTTGATCGTATTCTTTTTGACCAATAATATTGTCGTCCAGCAACTTTTTCTTACGATCTAAGTTTGCTTTTTGGCGGTCCAAATTTGATTGCGCTTTGATGAAATTCATTTCCAAATCATCTTCCATAATTCCTTTGCCTGTAACAGTAAAGAGTAGTTCTCTAGCTCGAACAGCAGTTCCAGAAGTTAGGTTATTTTTGCGAATCGTGACAACGCCATCTCTTTTGGCCACTAAGGTGGATAAATCAGAGGTAGACGGCTCAATAATTCCAGAGGTATGTACAATTGTTCCAACAGGTTTTTGTTGCACTGTTTCCACCTTAAATAGATTGTTCCAAGCATCTTTTCGTTGATAATTGATACTTCCTATTGCATCAGCAGTAGGGTGTGTACCATGAAAAGCCGCATCTTGGCTTTCAAATACAGGAATATCGTTGAGTACTAGAGAACGTTTATTTGCCCCTGTTCCCAAAACAAATATTAGCTTTTGTTTACCAGCTTTATTAAGCGTCAAATTTGCTTCATAAACACCTTTTTGGTTGCTTTTAGCTTTTATTTTAGCTCCATTAATATGAATACTTAAATCAGTAGTCATCGCTTGGAAATTATCTAAAGTCGTTAATACGACTCGAATTGGATTGCTTTCTTTTAGAACAAATGGCGTGAATTCAATAAATAATTCAACGTTATCATCCCACAAAGTATAGGTGACTACCTCGGCTGCGCCATGATCATGTCCTTCATGGTCGTCATGTGCATCGTGATTCTCTTCAGAATGGTCGTGCCCTTCATGGTCGTGTCCTTCGTGATCGTGCGAATGACATCCTATTATTAATAACGAACCAGCTACTAATAGTAGCATAATTAGTAATTTCATAGTATATTATATTAATAAGTAACACCTATTGTAGGGATACAATACAATAAGCAGAACATACTTCTCAGAAAAGAAGTAGTTCTTAATTAGACCTATATTATAGTTTGTTGATAAAACAACAAACTATCCATCAGTTAATATAACTATACCGTTTGTGGAGGATGCCAAATATCTTTGGCCATTAGTTTTTTATAATTGTCTGTAGGAATTGCCCAAAGGGTGGACTGAAATATTTCCGTTTTGCTGCTAAGTGCAGTAGACAATGCTGTGATGTTTTGAAACTGAGGAATGTGCAACACGAAATTCATAATACCACAAGAACAAAAAGGCGTACAAGAATGGTGGTGGTTAGAATGTTCGTCATGATGCTGGTGATTCTCCTTGTTGGCAGTTGTTTTATGCGTACATTTTTTATGCATGTCTATGCCAACAATATTTTCCATGACTTGGGTATATAGCAAGGTATGGTTGCAAGGAACAACCATTAGGCAAGTAAAATAAATACTATATATTATCAATAGAAAATGCTTCATCTGATGAAGGTAAACAAAATTGAGGCACAAATCAACAACCAGATCTGCTTTTTTTTGTTTTTGATTAAAAGCGTCGATTGGAAATATACACTTCTTTCTATTAAGGTATAAATAATATGCAATCCGCTTTTTTTTTAAATCTAAAAAATAGTACCTTGTGTACTTAAGTATAGTACAAGACTTCACTAGTATAAGGAAGCAATTTTAACTAAAAGAGTTGTGAGAATCGACTTGTTTTTTTTATCTATAAAAGCTTATCGGAAATGTTTGACATTCAACATCCTGATCGTTTTGCGAACCGCCATTTGGGACCTAATAAAGAGACGTTAAAAGACATGTTAACGACTATTGGTGTTGACTCTTTGGAGCAACTAATTGAGGAGACGGTTCCTTCTAATATTCGTTACAAGAAAGAATTAAACCTTCCTGATGCTATGTCAGAGTTTGATTATCTGAATATGCTGAAAGAAGTAGCAGCTAAGAATAAGGTGTTTAAATCATACATTGGTTTGGGCTATTCTCCAACCATTACACCTCCTGCTATTTTAAGAAATGTCTTTCAAAACCCAGGTTGGTACACGCCTTACACGCCTTATCAAGCAGAAATTGCACAAGGTCGCCTAGAAGCCTTGTTGAATTTCCAAACACTAGTAAGTGATTTGACGGGTTTGCCAATTGCAAATGCTTCTTTACTAGACGAAGGAACAGCAGCAGCAGAGGCTATGTACATGTTTTATAATAATAAGAACAAACGTGCAAAGGGAGATCTTGCCAATCAAATTTTGGTTTCTAAAAAGATATATCCTCAAACCTTGGATGTTATCTATGCAAGAGCAGAACCTTTGGATATAGAAGTTGTCTTGACAGATACTTTTGATATCACAGACAAGACCTTTGCTATTTTATTACAATATCCAGATGTAAATGGAGCGGTAGTAGATTACAAAGAACTTGTTGAAAAAGCAGCCGCTAGCAAAGTACATACAATTGTTACGGCTGATTTGATGAGCTTGGCTTTGTTGTCCCCTCCAGGGGAATGGGGCGCAGATGCTGTTGTTGGAAATACACAACGATTTGGAGTCCCAATGGGTTTTGGTGGTCCTCATGCGGCTTATTTTGCAACAAAAGATGCGTTTAAGCGTCAAATTCCTGGACGTATTATTGGTGTTTCTATAGATAGTAGTGGAGACCCTGCCTTGCGTATGGCTTTGCAAACTAGAGAACAACACATTCGTAGAGATAAAGCAACGTCTAATATCTGTACTGCACAAGCTTTGTTGGCAGTAATGGCGAGTATGTATGCGGTTTATCATGGACCAAAAGGCATTAAAGCAATCGCTGGAAGAATGCATACGTTGACGCAGATTCTAGATTTAGAGTTACAACGTTTGGGGTACAGACAATTGAACGACTCTTATTTTGATACGATTAAAATAGAAGTAGACCCTGCCCGCCAAGGGAAAATAAAAGAGGCAGCTTTAGCCGCTAAAATGAATTTCTACTACCCGAATGAAGCCTCTGTTCAAATTTCTTTGAACGAGATGGTTGATATTCGTGCTGTTGCCGAGATCGTGAATGTTTTTGCTAATTTAAAAGGAACAAGCGAGATCACAGCAGAGCAATTGGTTAATAAACATAAAGATTTAAGCGTAAAAATTCCTGCGAACTTAGTTCGTACATCAGATTATTTAACGCATCCAACCTTTAATACCCATCATTCTGAAAGTCAGTTGATGCGTTATATTAAATTATTAGAAAATAAAGATTTGTCTTTGGTTCACTCCATGATCTCTTTAGGTTCTTGTACCATGAAGTTGAATGCAGCAACAGAAATGTTTCCTGTTTCTTGGCCAGAATTTGCAGACATACATCCTTTTGCACCTGCCAATCAAACCAAGGGATATGAGCAAATTATCAATGAATTAGAAGAGTACTTGTGTGTTATAACGGGCTTTGATGCTTGTTCTTTAATGTCCAATTCTGGAGCGCAAGGAGAATATTCTGGTTTGTTAGCCATCCGTGCTTATCACAAATCAAGAGGAGAGGAGCATCGTAATATTGCTTTGATTCCTTCTTCTGCACATGGAACAAACCCAGCTTCTGCGGTTTTGGCAGGAATGAAAGTAGTGGTTACTAAGTGTGATGAACGTGGAAATTTAGATATTGATGATTTAAGAGAAAAAGCAGAAAAACACAAAGATAATTTAGCGGCTTTGATGGTGACTTATCCTTCAACACATGGTGTTTTTGAAGCGAATATCAAGGAAGTATGTGCTTTAATTCATGAATTTGGTGGTAAAGTCTACATGGATGGAGCCAATATGAATGCACAAGTTGGCTTAACATCGCCAGGAGAAATTGGAGCAGATGTTTGTCACTTGAACTTGCACAAAACATTTGCAATTCCTCATGGTGGGGGTGGACCAGGAATGGGACCTATCTGTGTTAATGACAGCTTAGCACCATTTTTACCTAAACATGCTTTTCGCATGGTAGGAGGTAGTCAAGGATCGCATGCTGTAGCAGCAGCTCCTTGGGGTTCAGCTAGTATTTTGTTAATTTCTTATGGTTATATTCGTCTATTAGGACGTACAGGTTGTAAGGCAGCAACAGAGTATGCTATTCTAAATGCCAATTATATTAAGGCTCAATTGGAAGGGGTGTATGATGTACTATACACAGGAGAACAAGGACGTGCGGCACATGAATTAATCATTGATTTGCGCAATTTTAAATCAGTGGGTGTAAGCGTAGAAGATATTGCTAAGCGGTTGATGGATTATGGATTCCATGCGCCAACAATGTCCTTTCCTGTAGCTGGAACGATTATGATTGAGCCAACAGAATCTGAGGATCAAGCAGAATTGGATCGTTTTTGCGCTGCTATGTTAGAAATTCGTAAAGAAATTGACGAAGTAGCAACAGGAAAAGCAGATCCAGAGAACAATGTCTTGCACAATGCTCCTCACAAACAAACGGTTATCATTAATTCAAATTGGGATCGACCTTATAGTATTGAGAAAGCAGTCTTCCCACTACCTTATTTGAGAGCCAATAAATTTTGGCCACAAATTGGTCGAGTGAACAATGCTTATGGAGACAAAAACTTAATTTGTGCTTGTCCTCCAATGGAAATGTATGAAGAGGTAGAGGCTTAGTACACGGTACTTAGTAGCTTTTAAATGAAAATAAATAGACTGGTATCTACATTTGTAGGTGCCAGTTTTTTTTGGTTTAGACACCCTCTTATATTGGTAATTTATATTTTATGTAGAACTGTTGCCAATTTATTTTGTAGCTTTTTCTATAGGAATAGCTAATTTAAAGGGGAATATTCTCAACCCAAGCTCCCCAACAAGCTTCGTTATGGATTTAAGCTTGAAGCTTGTTGGAAACTTGTAGCAAGTAAATAGGGAATCATGAGGAGTTGAGAACTGATATAAAGT
>CALDEP010000308.1 GCA_937942475.1 uncultured Aureispira sp. | reverse complement strand
TCTTGTCGTTGTGTGCAATTTATAGAGAAAGAAAAAAGCAAGAAGAAGAAAAATAGAATTAAAGGTAAAAGAGAGGAATAGCTTAAAATAATACAAATGAAATTATTCTGTTTGTTCTCAATCATTGTAATAATTGCCTCTTGTAGTTCTACTAATGTTTTTGTAGATACCCGAGATGGACAACGATATAAGTACGTTGTTATAGAAAACCGTTATTGGATGACCGAAAATATGCGGTATAATATAGAAGGGTCAAAATGGAATCCAGCAAATCCAGATACCCTATTTGGTCGCTTATACAATTGGGAACAAGCAGTGAAAGCTTGTCCTGATGGATGGGTATTGACTAGTAGCCCCGATTGGATGGCTCTAGAAAGTAGTGTAACTGTTGATTCTTTACGAGATGATTTGTTTAAGAAAGGACAATTCAGAGGGAATAATGCACAAGCCTTAAAGTCTAAGAACTATTGGGGAACACCTGGGACAGATAGCTTAGGTATTAATTTTTTACCAGCAGGTAGAGCAAGAAAAGATGATTACTTTTATGGTCTTGGAGAATTAGCATTTTTTTGGACAGCAACTCCATATGTATGGGGAGGAATTGTGAAACCATTGGCAATTTATCGTTATTTAGAGAATGATAGTGTGGGGGTTCATTCGGATAAGCATTGGAAAAAAAATAATTTTTATTCTTGTAGATGTGTACAATACTACGAAGACAAAGCAAAAAAAGTAAGCGAAAAGGATAAGCAATATTTTGTAGATGAGAGAGATGGACAAAAGTATGGTTATGTGAAGGTCAAGGATTTTTATTGGATGACGGAGAATATGCGTTACAATGTAGATTATTCGGATTTGAATCCAGCAAACCCAGATAGTCTTTATGGACGTTTGTATGCTTGTGATCAAGCTTTAGAGGCTTGCCCTAAGGGTTGGAGTTTGGCAAATGGACTAGCTTGGTTTAATTTAGAAAGTTCAACGATAGATTTATATCGGATGGAAATTATTTTTTCAGACCAATTTAGAGGTAAAAATGAAAAGGTGCTAAAGTCAAAAAAAGGATGGGAAACTCCTGGGACAGATGAATTTGCTTTGAATTTTTTGCCAGCAGGAAAGTCCTCTTTAGATGATGGGTTTTCTATGTTAGGTAAAGGAGCCTTTCTTTGGGAATACAATGCTTTAGAGGTTGAATTTTCTGCTCGTCATATTATTAATGATTCTTCTGGGGTTTATATGAGGAAGAAGGTTGGAGTGGAAGAAGATGTCTTGATGTCTTGTAGATGTGTGAAATATGCTCCTGACAAACGCAAAAAAACAAAATAACAGTTGAAATAAAAAAAGAGAACCCATCTAAAAAGAGAAAATTTAATTTCATTTTTTAGATGGGTTTATTTATAGATAATACTTCGTGCATTTTTTGTTTTTCTATCGAAAAAGCAAAAAAACATCTATGCATCTATTTGATTACCAGTATTTTAGTTTAACGAGAGTCAGAAAGTCATTTTGCTGGTAATCAAATAGATACGATTTATGCACGAAGTATTGTATAGATAAACGTCATGATACCTATATCCGACTCTGATAAGTAAACAATTCATAATAACGCCCTTTCTTCTCAATCAAAGTATCGTGATTGCCACGCTCTCGAATTTCACCATTCTCAATGACCAAAATTTGATCTGCCTGACGAATTGTACTTAGGCGATGCGCAATGACAAAAGTCGTTCGATTTTTCATTAGAACGTCTAAGCTTTTTTGAATAAGGACTTCACTTTCTGTATCTAAATTGGAAGTTGCCTCGTCTAGAATGATAACCTTAGGATCGGCTAATAAGGCTCTAGCGATTGAAATACGTTGTTTTTGCCCCCCAGAAAGTTTTACGCCACGCTCTCCAATCACGGTTTCTAAACCATCTTCAAAACGATCGGTAAACTCATTGACGTAGGCATTTTTTACAGCCGCCAATAACTCTGATTCGGTGGCATTGGGTCTAGGAAATAAGATATTTTCTCGGATGGTTCCCTCAAATAAAAAGTCGTCTTGTAGTACCACGCCCAAATGTTGGCGATAACTCTGGAGGTTAACCTTCGATAAATCTTTTCCATCAATGGTAATTGCTCCCGAAGAAGGATTTAAAAAAGAGGCAGCCAGACTGGCAATGGTTGATTTTCCTGATCCAGAAGAACCAACTAAAGCCGTTACAGAACCTGCTGCTGCTGTGAAATTGATGCCATGCAAAACTTCTTTGCTTTCTTCGTAAGCAAAATGAATGTCATCAAAAATGATTTCTCCGTCAATGGTATTGGTATGAATCGTGCGGACTTCAGGATCATCTTCTTCCGCCATTTTCATAATTTCTTCTGTTCGATCCAAACCAGCTAAGGCTTCTGTTAATTGGCTGCCAATATTACTCATTTGCAAAATAGGCGAGATCATCAAACCTAAGTAAAGCGTAAAGGAAAGGAAATCACCAAAGGTCATTTGATCTTGAATCATCAAATAACCTCCCATGCCCATAATTCCAGCGGTTGCCAAGCCCAATAAAAAGGTAGCCGAACTGGTCACCAAAGCGGTAGAAGTCATGCTCTTTTTGATGTTTTGATATAACTTTTCTACCCCATCTTCAAAGGTTTTGTTCTCTTGTGCTTCTGCGTTAAATCCCTTGATGACTCGGACGCCATTGAGCGTTTCTGTTAAGCGACCCGTTACTTCTGCGCTGATTTTTCCACGCACTCTAAAAATAGGTCGAATGTAGCTAAATGCTTTGAGGGCAATAAAGGCAAAAATGGAAACAGGAACCAAAACAAAAAATGTCATAGTAGCATTGATTTGGATTAATAAGAACAGCGAAATAATTGCTGTAAAACTTCCTCCAACCAACTGCACCAAACCTGTTCCAACCAAATTTCTCACGCCTTCGACATCTCTCATAATTCGAGAAACCAAGGCACCTGATTTGTTGTTATCAAAAAAGCTAATGGGAAGCGACAATACTTTTTTCTGTACCCTTGCTCTAAATTTAGCAATCAGATGTTGTGCTTCCACACTCAAGATTCGGGTTAATAAAAAAGAAGTGATTGCTTGTACCGAAATAGCGCCAACAACCCATACCAAAAGCCATTTTAATCGCTCAATGTCTTTCTCTTTAATAACTTCATCAATTAAAATTTTACTGGCATAAGGCATGACTAAGCTTGCCAAACGGCTCATTATTATTAAAATAAACCCAATTCCAATCGTTTTTCGACGGGGCCAGACAATTGTTTTTATCGCCCAACTTAGGCTTACGTTTTTTCTTTCGCTCATTATTTTTTTAATAGTTATCTAGATTGTTCTTAGTCTTAGTAAATAGATTTAAGGTTCATTTTGTTTAGAATATTAGATTTATCCTCAAAATGTTGTAATTCTTAGGGGATGAAGATGGCTAAAATAGAGATGCTTATAAGGCTAAGTATAGCCAAAAGGAAGGTAATACTTAGGAGACCTAATTCTCCAATTTTAGGACGATTGTTTGTGATAAAATCAATGATTCCACCAATCATTGCCAATAAAATTTGCAAGAAAAAACCGATTGCCATTAGCAAAATAAAGAAACCACCGATAACTGTCATCAGTTCAATAAGTGGATTTTCATCCTTACTTGGAGTGGCTTTGTAGTATACAATGAGCGCAGAAAAAATACTGGATAATAGAATGACCAATATCTTAATGTAGCTAGGTCTTGATTCTAGGTAGTTTAGAAATTTTTCGTAGGAACTTAGCGGAAGAGGTGCTTCAAAGTCAAGTAATTCT
>CALDEP010000307.1 GCA_937942475.1 uncultured Aureispira sp. | reverse complement strand
AAAGCAAAAATTCTAGAAATCAATCTGGAAATTAATAACAGGTAACAAACCCGATTGATTACGAGCAATCAAGGCAATATCTTGACGATCATAAATAAAATAACGAGGGTTTTTGGTATTGGTAATGTTTTGAACATCAATAGAAATTGTGTAAGAGAATTTTTTATGATCTTTGCGATAAGCAATTCGTCCATCTAAACGGAAGTAGGTTCCTGCAGAAGCGCCCCAATAATTATCAGTATCTTCTACCAATTGCCCTGCTAATTTAGAGGCTTCAAAGTCAGCAGGAGTATAGCGTAAACCACCCGAAACAAAGGTTTTAAGACCAATTTGTAAGACACCTCCTTTCTTAAATTCAAACTCATAACCGCCCATGACAGAAACACCCCAACGCTTGTCAACTCGTGTTCGTCTCCATTCTGTATCGCCTAAAGATTTGTATTGTGACCAAAATAAAGAACCTGTTGCCAAGAGGAAGAAGCTACGACTAAAGGCTTTTTCAACGCTTAAATCAACGCCATAATTTTGCCCTTGTCCATCAGAGACCATTGCTCTAGTCCCATAATTATCTCGTTCATTAAAGAACCAATAACCACTATTGGCAATCGTACTAGTCGGATTATCAAAGGTATATTGATAATAACCTTCTACGTTTAGACGAAAGCCTAAGCCAATAACTTGTTGAAAAGAAAGTATGGCATGATGTGCTTTTGCAATCTCTAAATCTTTATTGGGTTGGGTAATATTTCCATTGCCATCAGGCAATTGTAACAAATAAGTACCAATTGGAAGTGCTTTTCCGTGCAAGCCATAAGCCGCACTAATGGTGGTGTTTTTGAAGGGTTTGTATTGCATCGAAACCCTTGGTTCAATACTATAAGTATTGTTTAAGGTTAAGAATAAAGCATGAAAACCAAAGTTAATCATCAGATTTTTAATAGGTCGGTAACTTCCTTGTGCATAAGCTTGTAATAAGAAAGTATTGCCTTGCACGTTGTCCAAATAGGTATAATCGCCATTGCCTAAATCTTGCGAAGAATTGAGCCAGTAGGTGTTGGCGGTGAGGGATCCGCCTGCTTTTAGGCGAAAACGATTGTTTAGTTTATTACTATAGGTTAAGTGCAATTGGCTTCTTAGCGTTTTATAATCGTATTCTTGAACAACATCTTTGTCATTAACATCTAGGTTGACAAGATTTGGAATAGACTGTTTCAAGTAAATGTGATTGAAGACAGAGCCAAGCACTACTTTTAAGTAAGATTGTTCATTGATTAAACGTCTGTAAGTGAAACCCAGTATACCTAAATTAGAGCCATTGCGCTCGTCAATATAGTCCAAATAGGTTTGCCAATCGGCGGTATCTTCTTTGGTGTACCAACGCTCATCACTCAAACCTCCAATACCAAAAATCTTAAATTCATCCTTATTATCTTTAGAATTAAAGGTTAAATTAAAGGATAAATCTTGGAAGTTGTTTCCTACATTCTCACGAACCACATAAAGCCCCAATGCATTCAAAATACCGAGGGTAGAATAACGATAGTTGACTAAGTAAGAACTTCGACCTTTCTTGATTGGACCTTCTGTAGAAACGCCCAATCCAACCAAACCAATCTTAACAGAATGCTCTCTATTGACCATATTTCCTCTGCGGTTACGCATGTCAAAAACACCCGACAAGGCATTGCCATATTCTGCTGCAAAACCACCTGTTGATAAATCGGTATTCCCAATCACAGAAGCACTAAAAACGGAAATACCACCTCCTGTGGTTCCTGGGCGTCCAAAGTGACTAGGATTTGGAATCTCTAAGCCCTCCATTCTCCACAAAACACCAAAAGCCGAGTTGCCACGAATAACCACATCATTTTCATTGTCTTGATCGGTCTGAATACCAGGCAAAGCGGCTGCCATACGTCCAGGATCATCAATACTGGCGGCATAACGCTTGGTTTCTTCTACCGAAAAAGAACGGGTACTAACAACCGATAAATCATTGATGGCTTTGTTCCCAACGCCATCTTTTCCTCCAGAGGCGGTTACCACAACCGTTTCTGTTACTTCTACTTGCTCCAATAAGCCAATTTCAAGATAAGCTTCTTTGCTAGATGAAATCACTAAATCTTCTGAAAAATAGGGTTCGTAACCAAGGTATTGAGTTGTAACAATTTGCCTTCCAACAGGGACATTTTCTATGACAAAATTACCATCAATATCTGTTGTTGCATTTAGATTGGCTTCCGTTATCATAACGACAACACCAATTAAGGGCATTTGACTGGCATTGTCAACTACTTTTCCTCTGATCGTCTGGGTTTGGGTATCCTGTGCTTGTCCTATAGAAACAATAAAACTGCATAGCAAAAGTATAAGTATGTTTTTCATTCGTAATTTTTTTGTTAGACCTCTTTTTGGACTAGTTTTTAACAACAAATTAATAAGTAGAAATAAGGGATTCTTGTGGAAGATAATAAATTTAAGTAATGAATTTGAGTCAAGTTTGAATTTATATATACTTGACTCATAAAATGATTTAATAATAGATAAATTGAACATTCAGTTTATTTATTGTTCTGCAATATGCATTTTAAAATTAGATCTTGCAAAAAAAATAGATAAAAAATGAAAAAACACATTCTAGCAGGAATGCTGAAATGTGTTTTTGCGGGTAGCTTTTTTGATTGGAAGGATAGGAGCGTTAGCTTCGAACTCGTTGATAGAAATAAGAAGCATCGCTTCGTCCTTCCCTAAGGAACAGAATACCATTGTGGCTTAATTTCTTTATCTCCTTGATAAACAAAATCATTTTCTTCAAAATAATAACGAACTTGTCGATGGTTATTCATATAAAACAAAATAGAACCATGACCGAT
>CALDEP010000306.1 GCA_937942475.1 uncultured Aureispira sp. | reverse complement strand
TAATAATTTCATTTTTGTATCCAATTCCCCATTTTAGTACTTGATGGTTTTCAACCGCCGTGCGTTCATATCTATCGTACAACCAAGTGCCATTAAATTGAACGTTGGTTACATTGGCTTGCAAGAAATTTCGAGCAAAATGATGGGATTGCCCCTTCGCCAACGTTCCGATGACTTCTCCAAAATCGTCGTTCCCCAAGCCCGTTTCAATTTCAAGCAATTCGTAGTCGTTCAGCACATCTATGCGCTCGTTTTCATTCGATTGATAATGCGAAGCTAGTAACTTTAATTTCAAATTAGTCGCCACTAAAGCCGTCGTATCAATCTCCTTGTCCCTTCCTCCGCCCCAAGGCAAATAAGTCACAGAAGTACCTGCCGTAAAGTTGTCAAAAGTAGCAATTTCCTGTCCTTCAAAGTCAGACACTAAGCGCAAGGCTCTATTAAATAGGGCGGTTGTGTTTTCTCCTTGATAGGGTTTCAGGGAATACATAGAATTGGAATAATGACCAATAGCTTCTACCTGCCACTTCTCATTAATATCGTAAATAAAATCTCCCTGTATATCCAAGAATCGAGGAATGTATTCGCCTTTAATGTTTAGGGAATTCAACAAAGAGGCGGTTGTTTTATACCTCGCTCCTATAGCATAAGTAAAACGGTTGGGCGCTTTTCGTTTCTTGGAGAGTGCATCTTTGTAAATGGCGCCACCAACATACACACTTCCTCCAAGCAAAGAGCCACCTACAGAAGCTTCAAATTCGTAAGGGCGACGATAATGGACATCCAATACCGAAGCCATTTTATCGCCATATTGCGCCTTAAAACCTCCTGAAGAGAAGGTCAAATAGTCCAACATATTACCATTCGGAAAAATTAAGCCTTCTTGCTGTCCTGAACGAATCAACAAGGGGCGATAAATTTCAAAATCATTGACATAAACTAGGTTTTCATCATAATTTCCGCCTCGAACAGAGTATTGTGAGGTTAACTCTCCCCCTGTTCCTGCTGTAACGCCTGTCGCAAAATATTTAATTAAGGTGGTCAAATTTCCGCCCGTAGTTGGAATGCGCTCAATGTCCCTTCGTTCAACATATAAAGCGTCTATTTCTCGTTGCTCAAAAGGTCTTATAATGAGCTTGTTTTTCAAAAGCATTTGACCTTCTTCTAGCAAGACCATATCGACTTGAATCCCTTCTCCCCCTTTTAATCTTAAATTGGGGCGCTTGATTTTTTGAAATCCGATATAGGAAAAAACGAGGGTAAACACTTTATTGGCGGGAATTTCTAAACGATAGGTTCCATCTTCTCTAGACGTTGTTCCTAGTTGGGTATTCTCTTCCAAATAAATTAGAACCCCAGCCAAAGGTTCACCATTTCCATCTACCACTTCACCAATCACGGTAGCGACAGATGCTTCGTTTTGAGCAAAACTAGGGGCTGATAATAGACAACATATTACCAATACAAAGATACAATGCATGCAAGAATTATTAGGTATATAAAAATCACAAAATGTGTTTAAGTATAAGTCTTGTCATATATTGTTTTGTAAGAAAATAGTAGTGGTAAGGCAGTGTATACAGGTGGTCTGCCTTCTCCTTGTTCCTACTATAAAACGCAAGCCTTGAGGAAAACGATGGCTGCGGATTTTTTTTTCTTAAAGAAACATTAAAAAAACATTAAAATTCTAAATATTCCACGGGTACCTGATCGGTCAACCAGACTTGATTTTCTGAGACAAAAAATTCAAATCCTGCCTGATGCATTTCCAATGCCTTGACTTTCATGACCACTACTTTCCCATGTCGATTCCCTACATTAATGGCCGTGTCTACATCTTTGGATAAATGTACTTGATGTCTGTTGCCTTTTAATAATCCCTGTTCTTTAATGGAATCTAAAAATCGGGTGGCTGTGCCATGAAAAAGCACTTTGGGTGGTTCTACAGGTGCATAACCAAGATTCACCTGGACGGAATGTCCTTGGCTGGCTCTAATTTTTGTTCCATCCGCATTAAAGGCAAAACGCTTTTTATCATTATTTTCAACGACTTCTTTTAAGCCTTTCAGGTCGATTTTTTTGTTATTTTTTGCTAATTTTTCTAATAATTCTTGTGTTTCAACCCAGCCATTTTCATCTAAATGGAGTCCGATGGTTTCAGGTTTGTGTCTTAACACTAAGCTCAAGAATTTACTAATCTTCTTAATATTTTGTTTCATTGTTGTTTTTTTAAAGGAAAATTGTTTTTTTTGTTTCAAATGAAAACACGCTAAATCAAGATTCTATCTAGATAAAGTATGTTTAAACTTTGGGCGATATTCTAACTTTCAAAGAAAAACCCTATTTTTACATAAAGAGTTTCACGAACCATCATAATTTAATATAAACATGATTAACAAACTACTTGTTATTATACTATTAACAGCCTTTACGAGTCAACTTGTAGCACAGGAAAATCGGAAAGAAAATGGCGTCAAGGTTGGTCGTTGGGTACACAAAGACAACCGAGATAAAGTTTATGCAGAAGGCAATTATAATGATGGCGTAAAGGAAGGCAGATGGCTCTACTATGTTTCTCCTCTTAGCCGCCAAACTCGGGTTTCGGATGTAAAAGGAGATTACAATGCTGCTGGTCAAAAGGTCGGTACTTGGACTTTTATTTCTACTCAAAGTAGAATACGAGTAGATGCAAATTTTGTAGACGGTTTCATGGATGGTACTTGTGTTTATTACAGTTCTGCTGGTCAAATTTTAGCGACGGGTTTGATGAGTACAGGCATTCGTCATGGTCAATGGGTCTTTTATAATAATGGAAAAAAAATGACCGATGGTTTTTATCAAAACGGCATTAAAATAGGCAATTGGGCGTATGATTATTACCCTGAACCGACGATGCATGTCAAAGGAATGTTTAATTTTGATGATGGAGATAAAAATGGAAAACTAGAATATTATCGAGTCGATTATCATCCTAAATTTGGTACAGAAGAATTGCTTTCTGGTATTGGAACCTATTCTAATGGCAAAAAAATTGGTCGTTGGATTGAATACAGTCAAAGTTCTGTTCAAAGAAGGGATCAATCTAAAGCAAAAGAGGAATTAGTAGAAACAGGAAATTACAACCGCAATGGTCAACGTCAAGGCTATTGGAAATCTACGATAGAGCGCAAAAATTACCAAGCTGCTATTTATGAAAATGGCGTATTGAATGGAAAATTCATCCAGTACCACGACAATGGCAAAATAAAATACGAAACAACCTACAAAGATGGCTTGCCTGTAGGTCCGTTTACTCGTTATTATGATAATGGAAATATTGAAGAGAAAGGAACTACTGTCTTCTCTCCCAACCCTTCTGATGTTACAAAAGATACGGTTTATTACACCTTAAAACTACCTTATGAATACCATTTCCAATTGGTAGAATTACGTGACTTTCAGCGAATTAATCACAGTTTTGCTACTTGGATATCAGATCCTACTTACTCTGTAGAACCTGCCGAATTGGATCGTCGTTTTGATGCGTATAAAGATTACGGATTAGAACCTAAAAAACGCATTCAATCTATAAATGTAATCGGTAGAAAAGCCGTTCGAACAGGTGAATACAAAGCCTTTTTTAAGAATCAAAAACTAAAACTAGAGGGTTCTTATTATCCAAAAGTAACGGAAATATTTGATGCAGACAAAAATACTTATATCCGTGATTTTGCACGTGATGGCGAATGGAAGGAATACGATGATAACGGCTACATCATGCGTACAATAACCTACGATAAAGGAACGCTTTTAAAAATGCTGGATGATAAAGGAAAGGAAATGGGTGTTGGCGGAAATCCTA
>CALDEP010000305.1 GCA_937942475.1 uncultured Aureispira sp. | reverse complement strand
TCGCTACGCTGTTAGATTTTAGACCCAATTGAGTTCTAATTGGGTCTAAAATCTAATATCTAAGAGCGAAGCGATCTAAAATCTAATAAAATGTTAAGTAGTTTCGATATTTTATTAGATGTAAAAACTTTTAGTTCGCTTTGCTCATGAGCGCTGCGCTTTTAAGTTGTCCTGTACACAGAGTTGTAATAATAATACACTTTACCACAAATAAAAAGTGCTAATTTAAAGACGAATCTTTAAATTAGCAACATAAGAGAGGCCGCTTCTAAAGCTATCTCAAAACCACTTTTTTGGTCATGGTTTCTCCCCCACCGACAACTTGTATGTGATAAATGCCTTTGGCTAGTTTAGAAAAATCTAATTTATAATTTCCGCCTAATACCTTGGCATCTTTTACTTGACTCACTTCTTGTCCTAAGGAATTGTATACTGTAATTACAATTTCATCCTGTGTTGCCAATTGAACATCTACATTTAATTGACCTGTTGAAGGATTTGGATACACATTTAAGGCACCTTTCTTTTCTATTGAAACAACATTTAAGGCTGGTGTACTCGTAATATTAATATCATCAATGTGCAAATTATTCTCATAATCACAAACATGCTCAAATCGAACTTTAACGTCTGAAGCGTTACCATAAGTAGACAAATCAATTGTTTCTTGTCTCCAATCACCTGTCCCAGGAACAAATTCAACCGTACTCAAGGCAGCAACAGTGGTTAGTGCCGTACCAGATTTCTCATACAGTTGTGTCCATGTTTGACCACAGTCATCCGAAGCCCAAACACGTAAAGTATCACTAAATCCAGAAGCAGAATACAAGGCATAAGACAACTCAAAACTCATCGTTACCGTGGCAGAATTACTCATATCCAAGGACGGCAAGGTAATCCAATCTTGTTCGCCATTCGCAGGATAATCCCAATTATCCATAAACATAGAAGCAGATCCTGTCTTGGAAGCCGTTGTTGTTCTTGCCCAAGTCACATCATTGTCTGGGTTTGTAGCCGACCAGTCTGTAGAAGGGAATGTTGTGCCCTCAAAGCCTTCTGTAAAAGGCAATGCCAAACCACCCGCAGAAATGGTAAAGGAAGTAGACGTTTGATCATTTGCTCCATCACCATCTACATTACCATTTGGCAAACTCGTCCAAACCGTGAAGGTATGTGCGCCACCAGAAACGGTTTGTTGTGGCAGCTGAACTAAAGCCGTTTGTGTTGTACTTAGATTTCCAGTCCAGTTTTGTGTCATCGTCATACCACCATCTATTTGGTAATTAATCACGACAGAAGTTAAAGGAGAGGCGCCATAGTTTTTAACCGTTACTTCTGGTAGAAACGTAGCACTGCAAATGGTTCCACTAGGGCTATTAATCTCTGAAATACCTGCGTCGTCACTAGCGATCACACAAGCTTGAGAAGTCAACAATCCTGGTCGTGCAATATCTATGGCAGCTCGCATTCTAGTTTTTTGTCCTACTGTAAAGGAGTTCATACAGTTATCATTCACATAATCCATATAGTTCATAAACATATCAGATGATCCACAGGAAGCAGAAGGGTGAGAAGGACAACCACCATTAGACTGATCTTGCAAAGGCGTATCTGATACGCCATCATCTTGGTTACAACCTCCATTTCCAGCGCCCCAAACATGCTGTAAATTCAACCAGTGTCCTACTTCATGTGTTGTTGTTCTTCCTCCATTGTAAGGAGCAGAAGCACCCGTTTTACCAAAATATTGGTACCCAATCACAACACCATCTGCTCCATTAGGAGCACCTCCAGGAGTGTAAGTATAGCCCAAAACACCACCGCCTAGTTCACAAACCCAAATGTTTAAGTATTTGGTTGGGTCCCAAATATTAATTCCTCCAGCAGCCGTTGAATAATAAGAACTCCCCCCACCAATATTAGTAACCGTCGTCTGTGTACGGGTAATTCCTGTTGTTGCATTATTACTAGGATCTTTGGTTGCTAAACAGAATTCAATCTCTGTATCGGCAACTATTCCAGCAAAATCGGAAGGAACATTCCCTGCATCTGAATTGGTTCTACGATAATCTTCGTTTAAAACCTGCAATTGCTCGTAAACGCGTTGATTAGACAAATTTTGAGCATTTGTTCTGTATATAATATGAACGACCACAGGAATCGTGTACACAGGTGGTGCCGTTCTCCCTTTAAACGCTTGTTTTTCTTGCTCTATATAACGATTAATTCGTGCCTCAGTAAGTGCTTGACGCTTTCTGATATCAGGATTTTTCGCTACGGCTTCTGCCATTTTTTCGGTGGTAAAACAACGAATAATTTTGCCAGATTCAGTTTCCAGCGTCGTAACCGCTTCTTGTTGCCCCCATGATGAGACCGTTTGTAATAAAAGGAACATTACAATAGGTAATAATTTTTTCATACTGTTTTTTTTTAGCATTAATAAATTTGGTTCTCTGACAATTTTTGCCAGTCTATACCAAGTGGCTTCGATTTTACTATTTTTGTTATAAGTCGTATTTACAAGTAGTAAGTAAAGCTATTGACAGCTAACAACTTACGACCAAAACCCTACTGTTATGAAAAATAAAAAAAGTAGGCTGCGGCAAAAATTGTCAAAGAACCATAAATTTTGTTTGGAGGGGTCAACTTAACGGTAACTTAAAAAAAATCGTTAAATCCTTCCTAAAATAAGACTTTCCATTGAGTAGTCTTGATTTCAATGCTTTTTTTTTCAACTAAAAATAAGTTTACTAAGTAGTCTAAACAAAAAAAGAGGTTACTACTAAAAAGCAGCAACCTCAATTCTATATTCTTTGATCGCTTATTCCTTGTTTTTTTGAATTTTATAAATTCTTCAAGGAACAATTGATTTTTTTATTTTATCCTACTAATTCTGCTACTTTATCAGCAGCCTGTTGTAGTGTTACAGCAGAGTGTACATCCAAACCAGAATCGTCAATCAATTGCTTAGCGATTTCAGCATTTGTACCTTGCAAACGAACAATAATTGGAACATTAATGTCACCAATGTTCTTATAAGCATCTACAACACCTTGCGCTACACGATCACAACGAACGATACCACCAAAGATATTAATCAAAATAACTTTTACGTTTGCATCTTTTAAGATAATACGGAAAGCTGTTTCAACACGTTTAGCATCAGCAGTACCTCCTACATCAAGGAAGTTAGCAGGCTCACCACCACATAGTTTGATAATATCCATTGTAGACATTGCCAAACCAGCACCATTTACCATACACCCAACGTTACCGTCTAGTTTGATAAAGCTTAAACCATGCTCTTTTGCTTCTACCTCTGCTGGATCTTCTTCCGTTACATCACGTAAAGCAGCCAAATCAGGATGGCGAAACAGCGCATTCTCATCTAAAGAAGCTTTAGAATCGGCAGCAACTATTTTGTTATCAGAAGTCTTCAAACAAGGGTTGATCTCTACTAAAGAAGCATCAGATCCAACAAAAGCATTGTAAGTAGCCGTAACAAATTTTGTCATTGCTTTGAACGCAGCACCTTCTAGTCCTAGATTGTTTGCAATATTACGTGTTTGATACGCTTGCAAACCTAAGTGAGGATGAATGTGTTCTTTATGTACCAAATGAGGTGTTTCTTCTGCTACTTTTTCGATATCCATACCACCTTCGGTAGAATATACGATTACATTACACTTACGTTCTCTATCCATCAAGATAGAATAGTAAAGCTCATTGACATCCATATTACCATCAGCATCTGGGTAATAAACGTCTTCGGTAATTAGAATCTTACGAACCAATTTACCTTCACCGTCCATTCCACCAGGAGTTTGAGGTGTTTTTAACATCATGCCTAGTATGTTACCAGCGTGTGTTTTTAACTCGTCCATATTTTTGGCCAACTTAACTCCACCGCCTTTTCCGCGTCCTCCAGCATGGACTTGCGCTTTAACAACACACCAGCTAGTGCCTGTTAGTTCTTTTAATTTAGCAAATGCAGTTTCGATCTCGTCAATATTTTCAACGAGAACACCGCGTTGGATAGGCACACCATAACTAGCTAATAGTTCTTTGGCTTGATATTCATGCAGATTCATTGTATAATGATTGAATGTTATTATAATAATGTTTCAATTACCCAAATCTAAAAGTTTTTCTAGGCTTATTCAAATTAGGCTAAAGGTTTTTCTAAGAATAGTCTATTCATTTTTTAGATTTTATTAAAAAAACGACTCCAAAAGTAGCCTAAAATACTAATAATCAAAGAACAAGAACACTATCCTGTTCTTTTCTCTTCATTGCCCCATCTTTATCTATTGTTGTCGTTTTTCTAAATGCTAGTCTATAATAGTAGCATAAAAAAAACCAACAGTACAAGAATCTCATTAATTAAACAAAATTCTTACTGCTGGCTACGAGATTAGAATTACCAAATTGGTAGTTCTATCTAAATTTTAAAGATCACTACTCCTCCAAAACTTAGAAACAAAATTACACGTCTTAAATTGAAAAATATTCAAGTATTCTTTTTTATTACTCAAAAATATACCGCTATCTATTTGATAGTTCAAAAGTAGTTAAGCTATTTCATTTCTCTATTAACAAAAGATAAGAAGCTCTTTTTTTTAAAACAACCAATTCTTTGACAACTCTTCTCACGCAGTATTTTTTACTATAGCCTATTTTTTTTCTTTTTCATAAGCGTAAAACATAGGTCACACTTACAAGTAGCAACTCGTAAACTTTTGATTATCATACTTTTTTATTTTCTACTTATAAAAAAAAAACAAAACTGAAGCCATTTGGCTCAGGCTAGCAAAATTGTCAAAGAATCAAATAATCTATTCCATTCTTTTAAATCAAGCTTAAAATTTGGAGAAAAATAGGAATAAGTTTAACTTTCATATAAGCCCTCTGCAAACAGAATAAAGAGCCTCAAAATACTTTGAGCAAAAGAGGAACATTTGCTTATCAAAAGAGAACAACAGGAGTAACATATATGGAAACAACGTTTAATATAAAATTTCCCTATCAAGAAGACATCACCCAAGAGGAAGACAAACAGATTCATTTAGCTTACCGAAAAATGTGTCGTTCTATTCGAACGCCACTCACGGAAGAGCACAAAACGGCTATTGAAAAAGCCTATTTGTTAGCTCGTTTAGCGCATTCTCAACAACGTAGAAAATCTGGAGAGTTATACATTTTTCATCCCATAGAAGTGGCTCGTATTTGTGCTGCGGAACTGGGCTTAGGTCCTACCTCTATCAAAGCGGCTTTGTTGCATGATGTGGTGGAAGATACGCCTGTTAGTTTAGATGAATTGTCAGATGAATTTGGAGAAAACATTGCTATGATTGTCGATGGATTGACAAAGTTCAGCAGTCTAGCCAATGTGAGTGAGGAAAACATACACAGTCCACAGGCGGAGAATTTCAAGAAGATTCTTTTGACCATTTCTAAAGATGTTCGAGTGGTGTTGATAAAAATGGCAGATCGCTTGCACAACATGCGTACGCTAGGTTCTATGCCACAACACAAGCAACTAAAAATCGCTTCTGAGACGTCGTTTATTTATGCTCCTTTGGCGCATCGTCTTGGTTTTTATAACATCAAGAACGAAATGGAAGATCTCTGTCTAAAAATAAAAGAGCCAGAGCATTACGAGTTTATTATTCAAAAATTGCAAGAAACCGCTAATGAGCGAGATCAATATATTGCGCAATTTTTGAAACCGATAAAAAAGGCCATTAAGAAAAAGCACGACATCCAAAATTTTAGAGTTTTTGGTCGAGCAAAGTCTATTTCTTCTATTAGTAATAAGCTTAAATCAAAACAAATTCCTTTTGAAGAGATTTATGATCTCTTTGCCATTCGAATTATTGCAGATGTTCCAATTGCCGATGAAAAGTCGGTTTGTTGGAGTATGTATTCTATTATAACAGACAGCTATACGCCTGTTCCTGAACGTCTAAAGGACTGGATTTCTACGCCCAAATCCAATGGCTATGAATCCTTGCATACGACTGTAATGGGTACGCAGGGGCGTTTTGTGGAAGTTCAGATTCGTAGCGAACGCATGGATGAAGTCGCAGAGCGTGGTTATGCAGCTCATTGGCGTTACAAAGGCATTAAACAACAGGAGAATATTTTTGAAAACTGGCTGAGCAAAGCTAGAGAAATGTTAGAAAACCCTGACAATGATGCCATTGACTTCTTAAATGACTTTAAATCTAGTCTTTTTGCCGAAGAGGTCTATGTCTTTACGCCTCAAGGAGAAATGCGCTTTTTCCCAAAAGGAGCAACAGCACTAGATTTTGCTTTTGATATTCATTCTGAAGTAGGTTATCATTGTAAATCCATCAAGGTATCTCAACGTATTGTTCCTCTAAGTTATCAACTAAAAAATGGAGATCAACTCTATATTATTACGAGTTCTACACAAAAGCCAACTGAAAGCTGGTTAAAAATTGTCCATACAGGGAAGGCTCGTTCTAAGATTAGACAAGCACTCAAAGAGGAAAAATTAAAATGGGGTTCGCTTGGAAAAGAAACCTTGGATCGAAAATTAAAAGCCTTAAAACTAAACGATCACCCAGAGGATAACATTGATACTTTGGTTAAGTATTATGGTGCTTCTAATCGCTTGGATTTATATTTTGGTATTTACTCTGAGCAATACAACCTTAATGAAGTAAAATTCTTAAAGTTAGAAAATGGCAAACTCCTACCTGAAAAAGTGGAGTCTGAAGGAAAAACAAGCTCAGAACAGCGAACAAAAATAAAAACAAAAGTTCCGCTACGAGCTAGACGCAACTTAAAAGGAACGCCAAAACTTTTGGTGGATGGTCAAGATGCTAGTAATTTTGTCAATTCTTTGGCCACTTGTTGTAATCCTGTGTTGGGAGATGATATTTTTGCTTATGTCACTTCTAAGCATGGTATTAAAATACATCGAACGACTTGCCCGAATGCCGAGTATTTGCAAGCTACTTTTGGTTATCGTATCAAACGAGCAGAATGGGGTGGCACTGCCAATACTTCCTTCATTGCAGAGCTTCTGATTACGGGAATGGATGATATGGGTGTTGTTCAAAATCTATCGAGCATTATCACAGACAAACACAACATCAACATGCGTGGTTTTTCTATGAATGGTAATGAAGGGCATTTTGAAGGAAAAGTAACCGTTGTTGTCAAAAACATAGATCAGCTAAATGAACTGATTCTTGAATTAAAAAAACTAAAACAGGTAAATACTGTAGCCAGAATTCAATAAGACTGACAATTTGTCTATATTAAACACAAGTGGTATTGTTTTTAGGTACTTAAAATAAACGATTTTATGAGAGAGCATCTTACCAGTGATAAATGGAAGTTTTTATTTCTTTTCTTGGCAATTCTTGCATTTGCAGAAATTAGTATGTCAATAATAATTCCTTATCATATTGTTGTATTAGATGTTGTTTTTTGGTTTTGTTTTACTTGGCTTGTTGTTAACGAACAAAACAACAAAGCTTCTGATTAATAAATAAAATAGAATGGCTAGTAATCAAAAAGATTCAAAAATAGTAAAAGAAGTAATCAAGATATTCTCTCAATATTTGGAGAAGAATGGCCTGCGTAAAACACCTGAACGCTTTGCAATTTTAGAAGAAATCTATAAACGCGACGATCATTTTGACGCAGAGGCACTCTATATTCACATGAAAACACAAAATTATCGTGTTAGTCGTGCAACCGTTTACAATACCTTAGAATTGTTGGTTTCTTGTGATTTGGTTCGCAAACATCAGTTTGGTAAAAACTTGGCGCAATACGAAAAATCGTACGGCTCTAAACAACACGATCATGCTGTTTGTATTGAAACAGGGGAAGTTTTTGAATTTTGTGATCCTAGAATTCAGCAAATCAAAGAAATGGTTTCTGACATTTTGGGTTTCGAAATCACGCATCATTCTCTAACTTTCTATGGATATAGCAAGGAAGCGAGAGAAAAGTTAAATAGAAAATAATCATTAATCCTATTAATGGATTTCAGTACCTAATTAGATAGAATAAATAAGATTGATTCTGTCGTAAAAATAAGACATGGCCTATACTTTTTCAGAAAAAGATGGTGTACAAATTTTAAAAGTAGACAACCTCTTAAACCCTTTAGATAATCAAGAAATTATTCGTGCTGTAGAAGACAAAATTGAGACGAGTTTCACAGAGTTTGTCGTTGATTTAGATGAAATGGACTTTATGAATAGTATTGGTCTCACTTTTTTGATCTCTATTTTAACCCGTTCTAGAAATGCTGGTGGAGATGTTGCGATTGCTAACCTGTCCGACAATATCAAAAAAATATTATTGATTACTCGACTCAACTCGGCTTTTAGTATCTATGAGAATGTAGAGGATGCGGTCTGCTTTTTTGAAAAAGAAAAAAAGAATATTCTGTAAATGGTGCTATCTAATTTAAAGCTAAAAAAACATCGTTTCATAAAAAGTTAAAATAAAACACAACTAACCATAGGTTATAGTTGTGTTTTTGTACTTTTGCGGCATATTAAATTATAAGGCAGTTAATTCGTGCCTCTTAGAATGTTTCTAACAAACTCTTAGAACCTCAAAAAACAAAGGCTTCTAGAACTAATTTTTTAAGAGAAATAGAACGCACGAACAAAAAATATTAACCGATTAAGTTATCAAAATCACTTTTAAACATGGTAGATGTATTATTAGGTTTGCAATGGGGCGACGAAGGAAAGGGTAAAATCGTTGATTATTTAGCAGCTAAGTACGACATTGTCGCACGCTTTCAAGGGGGACCTAACGCTGGTCACACCTTGTATCTAGGTGAAAAAAAGTATGTATTACACACCATCCCTTCTGGCATTTTCAGAACCAATGTGCAAAACGTTATTGGAAATGGCGTGGTCATCGACCCGACTATTCTTTGTAAAGAAATTGATCAATTATCTACTTCAGGAGTGGAATTTTTGAGCCGTTTGTACATTGCTAAAAAAGCCCATTTGATTCTTCCTTCTCACCGTTTCTTGGACGCTGTAATGGAATCCGCTAAAGGTGCTGGTAAAATTGGTTCTACCCTAAAAGGGATTGGACCAACGTATACAGACAAAGTTGCTAGACATGGTCTTCGTATGGGGGACGTCTTTTTATCAGATTTCCAAGCACGTTATAACAAACTCAAAGAACAGCATTTACGCACGGCTTCTGCCTACCCTACTGTTGATTTTGACTTAGAAGGTGAGGAAAAAGTATGGATGGAGTCTATCGAACGTTTGAGAAAACTACAATTTGTAGACTCGGCTTACTTTATCAACCATGCGATTAAAGCAGGTAAAAAAGTTTTAGCAGAAGGTGCCCAAGGTTCTATGTTGGACATCGACTACGGTACCTATCCTTTTGTAACCTCTTCTAACACCATCACTTCTGGTGTTTGTAATGGTTTGGGAATTGCGCCTCAAAAAATTGGAGAAGTAATTGGCATTACCAAAGCCTATTGTACTCGTGTTGGTAGCGGACCTTTCCCTACTGAATTACACGGTGCAATTGGAGAAGAAGTTAGAAAAGCGGGTGGAGAATTTGGTGCTACTACAGGTCGTCCTAGACGTTGTGGTTGGATTGATCTTCCTCAATTGAAGTATACTATTATGATTAATGGTGTCACTCAATTGGTAATGACAAAGGCAGATGTATTGGATGATTTTGATGAAATTTCTGCTGCTACAGCTTACGAAACAGAAAATGGGGTAACAGATGAACTACCATTTGACATGGTAACCAACTGTCCAAAACCAGTTTACAAAGCCTACAAAGGCTGGAAAACAGACCTTACAGGTGTTCGTAATTTTGGAGACTTCCCTAGTGAAGTTCAAGATTATATCCAAGAAGTAGAAGATATTTTAGAAATTCCTTTTTCTATCATCTCTGTTGGTCCAGGAAGAGAACAATTGGTTTTAAAACCAACAAAAATTATGGCTTAATTTTATATTAGCCATCAAGCATAAAAAAAGTCCCTCCTGAATTTTTTCAAGAGGGACTTTCTATTTTTAGCTATTATTAAGTGACTATCTAAGCTTCCATTAAGCAACCTTTTTTTGCAAAATTTGGTTGACATATTTCGCTTTGAAATTATTTGGACCTGTTTTTTTCAAAACAAAAGAAGTTGCTTTAAACAATAACGCTTGTTTTGCTTTTTTTCTTCGCTTCTTGTTCATCAAAATCACATCCTTAACAATTTTTTGAATGTCCTTCACCTCATCCTTTGTTGCCGCACGCTTTTGCTTATTCTCATAATAAGAATGTGCTATAGTTTCTGCCAAGCTTTTCTTGCTTTGCTTTGTTGCCAAAGACAATTCATAGAATTTCTTTTTATTTTTTGCCAACTCCTTGTAAGGCTTGTCAAATTTTTGCTGAACTTGTTTTGCGGTCCCTTTGTATAATTTTTCAGTCGTTGAAAAAACTTTGTTCAATTCTTTAACCGCTTTTAGATCTTTTTTGGTCGTTCTACCTCTTTTGATATTTGCGGTTACTTTTTTGATTGCATCACTAGAAGACATCGTATTTAATTCATCAAACTGCTCTCCTAGTTTTTTAGCATCATCTTGCTTCTCTTCTTTATACTTATTAACCAGCTTATCTTTTTGCTCATCTGAAACTTTTGGTTTCTCTTTTTGCTCAGGCGTAGTTTTAGTATCGGAAGTCTTGTCTTGTACCGTTTCTCCTCCAACAGCTGCTCCTGCTGCTCCAGCTGCTACTTCTTCTGTTTTTGGTGCTTCTTTAGTTGTAATTGTTAATTTAGGATTAATCCCTTTAATAAGCTTTGTAAGTTTTTTCATAATCGGCCCAATCGGTGCCGTTGACTTTCCTATCGTCTTATCAAAAACCAATAACAACTGATCTCCCTCACGAGTACAAGTTCCCCCACGCATAAAATCCTTTTGCTTTTTTCCACCACCACTTTTTGCGGCTTCAGCTCCAAAGTCCTTCCATTTAACCCATCCATCCATAGGATCTCCCAAAAGTAAAAAAGGAAATTTAGCATTTTTTACTTTGTCCGCCCCTGGATATTCATGATCTAAAACCATTAAGAAACGTACAGTCCCCTCCAAAAATTTATTTTTTAGAATTACTTTTAGAGTTTTTCCATAAATTGGTAGCTTTATTTTATGTAATTTCTGTACCGTAATAGGATTTTTGAAAGCCATAATTATTATTGATATAATTGAAGAGTTTATGTTTCTTGAGAACATTCAAGCCTAAACTCTATGATGGATTAAAATTTAACGTAATGAATCTAACGCAATTTAATAAAAATATTAGACTTTTGCAAACAAGAATTCAAACTAGTTATTCCATAGAGAGACTATCTGATACTTCCTCTCCCTTATTCCAATACTTTTTCAATTTATTAGAAGCACTTTCCATCAACACGGTTCCTTTCTCTGCTGCTTTTTGACTCGTGTATGCTTTAATTTTCTCTACTTCTTCTTTGAATTCAGTTTCTAATTCTTTTTTTAGATGCTCATATTGTTTTTGGGCACTGTCTTTCGCTTCATCCACTTTTTGTCCAATGTAATAATTCATTAGAAAAAAGGACAAACACATCGAAAGGACAAATCCTACCACCAAACCAATACCAAAGTCTTTTTTATTCATTCTGATGTTTTATTTTAAGGGTTTATAAGAAGGTCTATTTTATTTAGCAAACAAAGTACTCATGTCCTTAAAGGCTTTAAACTCCAAAGCATTTCCAGAAGGATCTAAAAAGAACATGGTTGCCTGCTCTCCCACCTCGCCTTTAAAACGGATATAAGGCTCAATTTGAAATTGAATCTGTTGCTCTTTTAGTCGTTCCGCCAAAGCTTCCCAAGTTTCCCAAGCTAGGACAACGCCATAATGAGGCACTGGAACGCCTTGTCCATCTACTTCATTAAAATGTTGTTGATTGCTCTGATCTGCATTGGGTTTGTGGTGTACGACAAATTGATGTCCAAATAAATTAAAATCAATCCATTGGTCAGAAGAACGTCCTTCCTCACACTGCAATACTTCCGTATAAAAGGTTCTTGCTAGGTCTAAATCATGTACTGGAATGGCGACATGAAAAGGCATTATTTTTTGCATATTAGTTGTTATTATCGTTCTTTGACAAATCGTGTGGTAATAAGCTAAACCATTTTTCTATTAGACCGTATGAGTCGTAAGTTTTAAGTAGAAAGTCGTATGCTCTCTACTGATAATAAACGACTTACGACTTTCTACTTAAAACTTATATCCCAATTCATAGCTGTTAAAAGATAACCTATCTTTTAAACTCCACACAATTTGTAAAAGAACCGTTATTATTAATCTCTATTACTAAACGTTTTAAAACTTCGATTCGATCATTGGATGCTATAAGGCATTCATTTTTTGAATTTATCAACAAATTATGTCGTGTAACCGTGTCATTTGCCAACACCAAATCGCCCTTAGATTCAGATAACATTCGATATGCTGCTGTTTGTTGCTCCTCTGGGCTAAAATTCGTAGTCGTTTTAAAACCGACTAAAAACACATCTGGACGTTGTTTTTTGATACTTGCAATCACCTTATCACTTGGCGTCAAGTCCATCCATTGTTGACCTTCCCTAGATTGAAGCCGTTTGGCATGTTTTCCTGAAGCAAGTGTTCCTATTGTTCCTTCATAATCACATAGAGCAACATTCATAACAATACAACGAAGCGTTTTTTTTGTCAAGGATTCATCCACCAACTCTTTTACATCCGCATTGGTCTCCAAAGAAGAGGCTGCATCTGCCATTTTAGTTAAAACCAAATCGGAATCTACAAGCGCTTCATGCAACCATCTTGCCGTTGTCCCAAAAGCAGGTGCCGCAATCGACAAATGATTCCGTACGTGATAGAAGGTTCCTCCTCCCAAAACTAATATTGATGCGGTCATGGTGGTTTGTTTTTTTTATAAACAAAATAGATTCAGAAGACAATTTTCTCTAACAATAGGATTTTGTATCTTTACTAAACATTTCAAATATAAACAATAATGAGAATATCCTATATTCACCAATTCATTTTTTTTATCTCGCTCTTGGTCTTATTCATTGCTTGTGATAATGAAGAGACAGCTATAACAACAAACAGCGATACAGCCCCTCAAATAGAGGAAGAATCCCTACCTCGTTTGTTTATGGAAACTCAAACCCGTCGCCTGCGAGTAAGAGAAACGCCCGACTTGGAAGGCACCGTCCTTTATATACTAAGTGATGGTATTTTGGTGGAGTTTCTATACGATAGCACCAACTTTACTACAGAAATTGTTTACAATCGAAAAACCTACAATGCCAACTGGTACAAAATACAAACCGAGGATAAAATAGAGGGCTGGGTTTATGCTCCTTTTGTCAAATTCTTACCCAAGAAAGAAAATCAAAAATTAGTCATCCAAAGAGAAACTGCGGAATTGCTAGAGGCTGCCAATGAGCAACAACCTGGAATTAGCAAAAAGCAACAAAAGGAAATGCGACAGCCTGTCAACAGTAGTTTGGTTGCCAATTACAAAAGCTATTTATCCAATTTAGATAAAAATAATCCTAATTCTATTGGGCAAGCCATTAGTCGATTTAGTGCTGTATTTATTGGTCACGCCAATGAAAACACACACGATGCAGCCTATGTTGCCTTCCATGATTTTTATATCCGAACCTTGCAAATATTACAAGGTTCTACCAACATGAATCAATACCAACATCTAGCGGCTGAAATTAAGCGTTACAAGCGAGCAACGATGCAGAACGATGCCTTTTGTCGTGTTTTAGGGGAGAATGGGATTAATTTTTCGATTCAAGATGGAAAAGTTGCCTTAGCAGAAGATGTTGATTTTATATATCGCGTTTTTTATAGAGAATGCTCTATTCCTATGCGGGCTTATATGAATCAATATCAACTCGAAGTTCCCAACCTTTGGTTGGAACAAAATGAATTACGCATTGCACCAAAAGAGTTGGCACGGTGGGCTTTGGCGTGGAATTATTTCGTTGTTACTTATCCTGATTTTGTATGGCATTCTGATGCTAAAAATCGCCTAAAAAAACAACTAAAACTGCTGCTACAAGGCAGTGACAAAACGCCTGCTTTTGATCCAGAATCGGATGTGCTCAAAGCATCCTTCTTGCAAGCTTATCGACACATTACAGACAATTATCCAGAATCTAAAATTGGTCGTGCCTTTGCCGAATATACCACTACGCTAAAAGCGAATAATTGGAAAACTTCTGCTTCAATGACCAATGCGCAGAACAAAGTCTTGGAGTCGCTTGTTTTGTAGGGGATTTCTCACAAAAATTTGTATTTTTATAATTACTTATTTTCATCTTTTAGCCATTACTCAATGATAATTACGAAGATTCATATAAAAGATCATCAACAGTTCAAGGATTTAGAACTGGATTTGACTTATCCTGCTGGGCATAAAAAAGCTGGAGAACCTTTGGATAAGGTTTGTTTTATTGGACAAAGTGGGACTGGGAAGACTACTTTGTTAGAAGAGATTATAGGATTAGGCCCTAAATTTCGTTCAACATCTAAGGTTCTAAAAAATAATATAGAAGTTCAATATGCAGATGCCCCTTTTCATCGAGCATACCTTTCTATTAGTGAAAACATTCCTGAAGTATCATCTAACAGATTTTATTTTTTCCCTCTATTGCTTATAAATAATGGTTGGGAACATCTAGTTTCCGCAATAGAAAACCATCAACATGAACAAGCAAAATATGCTTTTGCTATAAGTAAAGCCTTTCGGGACAAAGACTATGATGCCGCTAATATGTATTCTCAAAAATTAAAACAGTGGGAACATGAAAATGAAACACCACTAATTGATTTAGCCAATACTTATTTAAATCCTATTTTGAAAAATTTTCATTTAGAAGTAAAGACTGAATTAGAATCACTTGAAGAAATTAAACAGATTAACTTAATTAATAAAAACTTAGAAGTAGTCCCTCAACAATTTTGGAGCACAGGTATAAAGAACATTATAGCTCGTACAATTCCTCTTTACACTCATAAATTTGAGCATTCAATTATCTGTATAGATGAACCAGAAACTTCATTATATCCAGATATCCAACGCAAAATAATTGACATATACACTAGCCTAGCTCCAAACAATCAATTTTTCTATGCCACCCACTCTCCTATCATAGCATCAAGCTTTGAGCCTTGGGAAATTGTAGAGTTAAAATTTGACAAAGAAGGTTATGTTTACAGAGATCAATATTGGGAAGGAGAAAATCATGTAAAGAATTATAAATATGACCCAAGATATTTGAGGTGGGATGCTATTCTACAAAATATATTTGACCTCGAAAATGATGGTAGTGATGAGCGTAAAGAGCTACTTCAAGAATTTGCCAACTTAGATAATAAACTAAAAGAACGGAAAAGAAAGGGGGATCAATTATCAAAAGAAGATGCTGAGGTTAAAGAATTGATGGATATGGGGAAAAAATTAGGTTGGGACACAAAACAGGGAAAAGCATGAGAAAAATTGATAAGCAATGCCACTTATCGACCGTTTATAAAACGTGGGAATCTAGCTTAACAGGTGATCACCCTACCTATAGTCATTCTACTACAAAAAGATTACACTATAACAGTATTGTGATGCAATTACTATTCAATCAAGATGGGTTGTGTGCCTTTACAGAAGAAAGAATTTGCCCTAAAAATGACAAAACTTATTCTGATAATAATTGGGCAGATGGCATTTATAATATTGATAAGCCAGATATTTCTGGAGATTTAGAGCATTTCAATTCTAGCCTTAAAGAAAAGCAAGGTTGGCTTTGGGATAATTTTTTTGTTGTATCTTCTTTTATCAATCGTAAAAAAGGAACAAAAGAGGTTGATTCTATTTTAAAGCCAGATGATATCAACTATGAAGCATCCAAAATGCTTGACTATAATCCTACTACTAACTTTTTCACACCACACACTGAATTAACAGATACAGAAAAAGATAGAGTTCAAAAAATGATTGATACATTAGAAATTAATAATGGCTTAATTGTAGATAAAAGAGAACGCTTTTTAAATAAAATATTTCTTTTATCAGACTTTGGTGTAGATTTAGATATAGATGAATTTCCAACCGCCTACGAAATGACGAGTATCCTAAAAGAAACCAACAACGAAGGCTCTATCCTAGATACTTTATAATCGACTCCATTTATACACGCTATGTTCCAACACAAAAAATTCTCCCAAGACCTCAAAATCTTCAAAGCACAATACCTAAATCAAGAAAAGGTAGACCAAGCTCTAATTCAACAATATCTGGAAGATTTAGCCAAGGTAGATTTAAGTCAATTGCAAAGCGATTCGGCTAAGATTGCCTTTTGGGTAAATGTTTATAATGGCTTGACAAATTATTGGGTGATCAAAAAAGGCATCAAAAAGAGTATGCTAGAAAAGCCTTTTTTGGTGATGTTTTCTAAAGTGACGATTGGAGGGCATCGTTTTTCTTTAGACGATATTGAACATGGCGTATTGAGAAAAAATCGTCGCTCTTTGTATAAATTATGCAAGCAGTTTTCAAAACGAGATCCTAGACGTGCTTTAATGGTGGAGCACTTGGATTATCGCATTCATTTTGCGCTTAACTGTGGTGCAAAATCCTGTCCTGCCATTGCTTTTTACAAGGAAGAATTACTAGAACAACAGTTGCAAATTGCTGAAGAAAGCTTTATTGAGCAAGAGTTTTTGGTCAACGACGCAGAGAAAATCCTTGCTTGTTCCAAAATTTTCTGGTTGTACAAAAAAGATTTTGACCAAATTTATGTGAACGATTCTCAATATAAAGATTACAAAATCACCTATCTGAAATATGATTTTAGTGTGCATTAGAATGGGTAGCATCCAATTGAGAAATCCCCAAAGCCTCCAACATCGTCTTCGCCTTCAACAAACACTCTTCATACTCCGCCTCAGGTTCCGAATCGTACACAATCGCTCCGCCCACTTGAAAAGACAAATAAGCCTTATCGGCATTGTATAATAAAGAGCGAATAACGACATTAAAATCAAAATCGCCATTGGGAGCCACATAACCAACCGCCCCAGAATACAAGCCACGTTTACTTTTTTCGTAGGCTTCGATCAGTTCCATGCTAATCACTTTTGGCGCACCAGTCATTGAGCCCATTGGAAAAGTCGCTTCCAAAGCATCCACCCAATTTTTATCCGCTTGTAATTGCCCCACTACCGTTGAAATCATTTGAGAAACACGCTCAAAACCATAAATACCAAACAACTCGGCTACTTTTATCGTCCCAGTTGTACAAATTTTCGTCAAATCATTGCGTACCAAATCTACAATCATCACATTCTCTGCCTGATCTTTGATGCTAGTTCTAAGTTCTTCTTGCAATTTTTGGTCTTCCTCCGTATTCGCTCCTCGCTTGATCGTTCCTTTTATAGGTTGCGAAATTAATTGTGTTCCTCGTTTGCACAAAAATCGCTCAGGGCTTCCACAAAGCAAATAGTGTTCTTTTAGCTGATAATAAGTGGCAAAGGGAGCTTTTGCTATTTGATTCATTTTATGAAATAGTACCAAAGGATTTAATACCACATTTTTGGCAAAAAATTCTTGACAAAAATTCATCTCATAGGTATCTCCATCAATAATGTGTTGGCGTATTTTCTGAATCGTCTGGAGGTATTCTTCTTTGGAAAGTACTTGTTGAATTGAAATTTCAGGATTTTCAAAGCCCTTATTATTACTATGAAAAGCACGGATAGATTCCCAAAGCACAAGCGGTTTCTCTTTCTTAGATAGAATTTCTAAAGTTCCATTATTATGAAAAAGAAATAGATAAGTAGGGACAAAAAAATACAACTCAGGAATTTCCAAAGCGTCTTTATTATTAGAACTTAATGCTTCTACCTCGTTTTTTAAATCATAGGTCAAATGCCCAAACAGCCATTCTTTATGTTCTTTCGCAAAGGATTGTAAGGCGTCAAAAGCCGTTCCTGAACGTGGCACACAAAGTTCCTTTTCGGCACCAACAGCAATCAAGCAATCGTAGGCACTGTATTGATCTGTTTGATAATTATTGCTATCTAAACAACAGATCACATCCGTCTGCGTCTCTGCCCAATTTAAGATTCGATCCTTCACAGACCTTGTTTCAGTAAGGGTTGATATCATTGCCATAAAGTAGCGCTCATTTAACGTAAAAAAGCTACCTCAAATGAAGTAGCTTTTCTCTTATTTTATTAAAACTAAAACCTACCGTTTTCTATTGTTACGTGGATTTTTGTTGTTTTTACTGGTATTAGAAGAAGCTCTGCCCCTAGTGTTTTTACTTTTAGAAGGACTCTTGCTAGTGCTTTTCTTAGAATTAGAGTGGCGGCTTGACTTCGTTCTACTAGATGAATTATTGCTCAAACCACTATTGCCACCCGTTTTGCTCTTACGAGGCGCTACTAAGGAATCAATATTCGTTCCTGGAGGAACTTCCAATTCTCCGTTTGCTAATTTAGCAAATTCTTGAAAAATCACCTCGTCATTTACATTTTCTCGGTTCCACGTTTTGTAAGACATTTTCATATAAGCAGCAATTACTGTAATATATGCTTCTTGTTTTTCCTTGTCTTCCATTCCCTTCGCCTTCTCAATCATTATTCTGACATTTCTGCCATAATGACGTAAGCGCTTGGTTTTTTGAGGATAAGCAACATGGTCTGGTTTACGTTTTTCTCTCGCATCGGGCAAGTTATCTGGAATGTCTACATCCAAATCATAATCTGCCATTTTAAGTACGTGAGACCATACTTTCAATCTATAATCATCTACATTTCTAGTATGAGGATGCATAGACATAATCAAACGCACTACTTTTTCAATATAAGCTTGGCGTTCTTCTCTATCTTCTACGTCTTTTGCTTGATTAATTAAGTTTTGGGTATTTCGCCCATATTCACGAATAAACAATCCGTCTTTTTGGGTATTATAATCAGCCATTTTTTTAGCTGAAGGTGTTCTATAGTCGTTATTCATAATAATATTTATTCTACCGTAACGGATTTTGCTAAATTTCTAGGTTGATCAACATTGCAACCTCTTAAAACAGCAATATGATACGCTAATAATTGTAATGGGATAACAGATAACAAGGGCACTAGAGGTTCTGCCGTTTGTGGGATTTCAATAACGTGATCTGCTATTTGCGGAATATGGTCGTCTCCTTCTGTAATAATTGCCAAGACCTTGCCTTTTCTAGCTTTTACTTCTTGGATCGTGCTAATTACTTTTTCACGAGTACTACCGCTTGTTGCTATAATAACAACAGGCATATTTTCATCAATCAAAGCGATTGGACCATGTTTCATTTCTGCCGCTGGATATCCCTCTGCGTGAATATACGAAATTTCTTTCAATTTAAGAGCTCCCTCCAAGGCAATTGGGAAATTATATCCTCGTCCTAAGTAAAGTGCATTTTCTGCATCTTTCCAAAGATTGGCAATATATTTAATTTTGGCATCTTGCTCTATTACTTTTTTCAACTTAGCAGGCAAGCTATCCAATTCATTCAACAACTGAAAATAGTACGATTGAGAAATTGTTCCTCTATTGTGTGCCAATTGCAGTGCCATTAAGGTTAACAAAGTAACCTGCCCTGTAAAGGCTTTGGTAGAAGCCACCCCAATTTCTGGTCCAGCATGAATATAAGAGCCTGCATTGGTGATTCTTGCAATCGAAGAACCCACCACATTACAAATACCATAGGTTAAGGCTTCTTTTTCAATCGCCAAATCTAATGCTGCCAAAGTATCTGCCGTTTCACCAGATTGCGAAATAGCAATCACAACATCTTTATTGGTAATAATAGGATTTCTATATCTAAATTCAGAAGCATATTCTACCTCTGTTGGAATGCGTGCTAAGTCTTCAAACAAATATTCTCCAATCAAACCTGCAATCCAAGAAGTACCACAAGCTATGATAATCAAACGATCTGCATTCTTAATTCGATTTTCGAATTCGGCAACACCACCTAAGGTAATCAAACCTTTTTTTACATTCAAACGACCACGCATAGCATCTGCCATCGTAGTAGGTTGTTGGTGAATTTCTTTAAGCATATAATGCTCGTAGCCTCCTTTTTCAATCGCCTCAATCTCCATATCCAAATGCTGGATAAAAGGCGTTTGAATTTCGTTGCCTATTGTCTTCAAGGTCATTTCACCTGCTCTATTTAAGGTGACAATTTCCTCTTCTTTTATATAAACAACATTCTTAGTATATTCTACAATAGGAGAAGCATCTGAGGCTAAAAAGAACTCTTTCTCGCCAATTCCAACCACCAAAGGACTTCCCTTTCTAGCAGCAACAATTTTATCTGGCTCCTTATTACTTAAGACAACGATGGCATACGCTCCAACAACTTTGGTCAAAGCAATACGTACCGCTTCTGCAATTCCTACATTTTCTTTGGTTTGAATAGCCTCAATCAAATGTACCAAAACCTCTGTATCTGTATCTGAAGTAAAGGTATGCCCTTCTTTTATCAAGGCAGTTTTCAAAGAATTGTAGTTCTCTATAATTCCATTGTGGATAATTGAGATATTATTATCTCCAGACAAATGGGGATGTGCGTTTACATCATTTGGTTCTCCATGTGTTGCCCAGCGAGTATGTCCAATACCAATAGTACCTGACACATCTTTATCTTCAGTAAATGTAATTAAATCATTTACCTTTCCTTTTTTCTTATAAACCGTTAATTCTTCGTCTTTTATTAATGCAACACCAGCACTATCATATCCTCTATATTCTAATCGTTGCAGACCTTTAATAAGAATCGGATAGGCATCTCTAGAACCTATATAAGCTACAATTCCGCACATGTTTTTTTATTTAAAGTGGTTGGACAAATCGTAATAATGAATAAGTTTGCCCGAGTTCCTAATGGGATCTTTGATCGTTCAATAAAAACTAATTTGTCTAAATAGTGTTCAAGAATATACTTCCAAACAACATTTTCAAAAAAATGAACTTATCATCAAATAATACTCCGTTAATTTTTTAGTTTTTCTAAGAAAAACATAAAAAAGCATCTTGCATTAGTTTGATTATCAGCTTTTTAGCATTATCAACTAATAAAAGCACATCCTGCTGATAATCAAACTAATACGATTTTTCAACGGAGTAATGATCAAAGAAGAGAGAATATTAAACAAAATTTCTAGTGCACTTGTTTAATATTCTCTATGCCTTTATTTAATTTTCGTATAGGTCAAATAGAGCTTCGCTCCATTCATTCCTTTTTCATTCATTAATTGGACACGTTCAGGATCCAGGGCAGAAGGAAGTGTGATATAAATTGCAGGTTCCAGCGTGGTTCCATTAGCCAATGCTTGCATTTCTTCAGAGATATACATTCTATAAACAAAGTTTCCGTTTCCAGTATCTTCTAGAACACCTCCAAACAAGAAGTAAGATTGTGCACGATTAATTGACGTTATTACATCATCAATAGCAACTAAATTACCTCCTAAATCTTTAATTTTAGCCAGCAATTGGATGGGCTCAGGATAATCATTTGTTCCTGTATCTGCTACTGGAATAACCAGTTCTGCTTTATTAATAATTACATTTCCTAGTTCCCCAACGAAAGGAAAAGCTATTTTAGTATGTAATCCATCCAAACCTTGTACATAAACAACGGTATCTGTTACCAAATTATCCGTTAAACCTACAGGATGTGTATGAGCAAAAGAAGAAACTACTTCTGCATCTTCATTGGTTAAAAATTCAAACACTTTAGCAACACTTCCACCATTAGACGTATCGGTGTAATGCAATGTCAATTTAGTCAAATCATCTTTAGACTTAAAACGAATAATACTTCCATCACTAGGATTACTACTAGAAGGACGAATTTGAATTCCTTTGAACCAATCTTTGAAATTGGTATTACTTTCATAAATGTCAACTCCAGTACTTACTGGATCTAAGAAAATTTCTCCTAAATCAATACCAGCTTGATCATCCAAACGAATTCTTAAATGTGGTGCCAAAGTCGTTCCATTTACGATGACATCAGCCGTATCGTTAGGATTGAATTGAAAATTTGATTTCAACAAATTCCCATCTGTCATAAAGATCTTGTCTGATTCATAAACCGTTCCTTCTTCAATGTCTTCTAAAACACGTGCAATTTCCCAGTTTTGAGTAACTGCTGCTGGTTTATTGGTTCTAAGTTCTCCATAATGTCCAAAATCTTGGTAAGCCAAAGACAAAACCAAAGAATCAAAAACACTATTAGGAAAAACAGCTCCTGTATTGTTTATTCGAAAATTCATAAAAACAGAAGCAACAGACTCCCCCCATTCCACATCCGTATAAGAGCCACACGCCATTATAGTTCTATTCGATGTTTCAACTCGATCTGCATCTTGCGTTGTTAAAATAATAGTAGTCGTATCCGTATAAAGAATATCTGATTGCTCTTGTTCTACTAACGACAAACCTATTTCACTAGACTTGCTACATCCCATAGCAGAAAATAACCCTACTGCCAGCATGCTGTACAGTAGGGATTTTAGATTGTATTCCATGTATTTTGTAAGAATTTTTTTGATTGAAAATATTGGGAGTACCTTGTATATACTTAGTATAACGCTATGACCATAAAGAGTCGTTGGTTATCTCCAATATTTTTGAGCATAATCGTAACATTAGTTTGGTTTTGATTAGAAATAACTAAGTCTAAAAAACAGATTAAGCAATTAAAAATCAAAATCTTAGAATCAAAAAGATTCTCTAAAGTAGGTTATACATTTTCTTCTGTTGCACCCAATAGTTCTTCGTAAAACTGTACGTATCGATCGCTTAGTTCTTCTTGATAAGGAAGGATTGGTTCTGCTATGTTTTCAGTAGAAACATCTTCCAAGCCCATAATTGTTCCTTCTGCATATTTAGAAGCCCCAACATTCAAATCCAATACACCATCTTTAAGATACACATCTACAACTTCACTCAAGTGGTTTGCAGTCATTTTTGCCTCAAAGGTAGCAGCGAATGCCTCGTTTGCTTGCTCTGCATGATAAGCAGAATAAACGATTTGTGCATTTTGAAAAATAGGTTCGTTTTGGTAAGTAGTTTTTAACAATGCTGGTAATAAACTTGTCATCCACCCATGTGCATGAACAATATCAGGAGCCCATCCAAATTTCTTAACGGTCTCTACTACTCCTCTACAGAAAAAGAGGGTACGGTCTATATTATCTTCAAAGAACTTGCCTTCTGCATCTTCAAACACTTGTTTGCGCTTAAAGAACTCTTCGTTATCCAAGAAATACACTTGCATTCTTGTCCCTGGCAAGGAAGCTACTTTTATAATTAGAGGAAAATCGTCGTCATCTACATTAATATTCATCCCTGACAAACGAACTACCTCATGAAGGCGATGTCTTCTCTCATTGATAGTTCCAAATTTAGGCATCAAGATTCGAACCTCTACTCCATTCTCTTGAATATACTGAGAGTACTCACGTACAATTTCAGATATTTGAGAAAGGATTGTATACGGTTTCATCTCTTGAGTTACTATCAATATTCTTTTCTTATCAGCCATAAAACTACTCGTTCTAAAAATTTAGTAAAAAAATCTTTCAAGAAAACACAAAAAGAAACTGTTTCTCGATTTGCAAATTTACGAAAAAAATACCAATTTGCCGTATTAAACCAGTTTCTTATGGTTTAATTAATCAGTTTTCATCGTTTTAAGACTTTCTTATCCTTTGTTTTAGGGTCAAAAAGGAACAAAATCAGTATAATTCAACCATATTCTTTCAAATAGCGTCCCATAATTTTTGCTTCTCTTTATGTATATTTTTAAGACGGTTCACGATTTACAGCATTATTTAAGTACACAAAAAAAACAGGCTAAGCGAATTGGCTTTGTCCCAACAATGGGGGCATTGCATCGTGGTCACCTGACCTTAGTGGAAAGGGCTTTTGATGATTGTGATGTGGTAGTTTGCTCCATTTTTGTTAATCCAACTCAATTTGGAGAAGCAAGCGATTTAGACAAATACCCTCGCCCCATAGAAAGTGACATTCAAAAGTTGGAACAACTGGGTTGTTCTGTTTTATTTTTGCCTGAGGTTTCCGAAGTTTATCCCAAAGATTTGCTTAGTCCTTCTATTGATTTGAAGGGCTTGGATACAAATATGGAAGGGGCACACCGTCCAGGACATTTTGCGGGTGTCGTACAAGTTATCCTTCGGTTCTTAGATATTATGCATCCTGATTTTTTGTATATGGGGCAAAAAGATTATCAACAATTTGCAGTTATCAAATACGTCCTTCAATTCCTACAATCAAGCGTTCAATTAGTGCGTGTTTCGATTGTTAGAGAAGAAGATGGTTTGGCAATGAGCTCTCGAAATATTCGGCTGAGTCCTGAAGGTAGAAAAAAAGCAGTTTTAATTTCCAAGATGCTTTTTGCAGCAAAAGAGCAGACTGCCAGTCTGTCTCTAGAGGAAGTTAGAACCCGTGCCTTGGCATTTATTGCCCAACACCAACTAGAGCTTGATTATTTTACGATAATAGATGGAGACAGTCTCGAAAACATCGATTCTTTTGATAAAGCCACTACTGTTACGGCTTGTACCACTGTTCGAATAGATGGTGTTCGATTATTGGACAACATAATCCTTAGAGAAAGTATCCAAAAACTATGACGAGTAAGATTGAAGACATTCAGAAAAAATATCAATCCCTTAATAGCGCTCAAAAAGACTTGGTTAAATTACTGGTGCTAATTGATAGCCCAGAAAACAAAACTAAAGTTTTGCAGGTTTGTTTAAAAGCAAAGCTAAAAGCAGGCAACAAACAATCCTATAATCTAATTAATATAGGACAAAGTTTAGAGCTATTAAGAGGACTACATTTGGTCAAAAAGAATTTAGATCAAAAATATCAAATTCACCCTGAGGCCTACCACGTTGTGGTAAAAGAAGCCATTGCGGACAAACGCCTAAAAGCCTTACGCAAAGTCGTCACGGCTATTTTCCCTGGGCTCAAAAATCCTTATCAAGCGTATCGCTATCCCAATGAATTGATTCGAGATGCTTCATTTGCGATGTACAATGACGATTATGCAACGTTCCAGTTAGCGGTCAAAACCTTACAAAAAGATAGCTCTTTTTATATTGAAACGCTTTACAAAAAGTTGTTCATTGAGCGTTATGGGATTAATAACATTCCTAATCTTTCTCCTCAATTTCAATTTGAGTTCTATAAATCTCAGTTGGGACCGATGATTGTTGCGCTCAAAGATGTCAATGAGCCCTTAAAAAACATTCAAAAAATTGCTTCTACCCTAAAAGGGAACGATTTAGATTTAGTCCACCATTACCTTAGCCTACATGCTTTGCTAAAAGGAGATTGGGCGATGGTGCGAAAACTTTGGGAAGGCAAGGATTCTGTCAATGCCCTTAAATTTAAAGGGTGGTTGTATTTTGCACAAGGATACAATATCAAAGCGTTAAATCGTTATGAAAAAGCGCTAAAAGAACACCGCAAAAAAGAAAAATCACTCAAGACTTATTTTGATGATTATCATGGTATTATTTTCATTTTAGCCTTACTAAAAGACCACAACGCCAAACATATTCCAACGATTAAGAACTTCTTTAAAGAAGCTTTTTCTCATAATATTAGTAATGTATACCTTTATTTGGGCGCTATTATTGATAATTTACAAGATAGTCCAACCAAAGCGCAAGAGCTATTCGAGCAAGAGCATTTGTATTATAACCTACATGGTTTACTTTATCTTTATGCTCAATATTGGACACAAAAATTTGCGCCTAATTGGGAAAACTACGCCCTAACATTACAACACAAAGCCATCAAAAATGGCTACTATTGGGTGGCTTATAATGTGGCGGCATTAATGCAAGAAATTAGTACCACTCGAAAAGAATTTTATGCCACAAAAGCCGAAGAATTACAAGAAAGAATGGGACCTGTTCCCTCTTTGATGGATGTAATTGGTCTACAAGAAGATTGGGAGGTTTCTTTGCAAGCATTAGAATCCTTGCATGGACATAATCCAAGCACTCAGGCTCATTTACAGAGCCGCTTAATTTGGTTGGTGGACTTTGAACGAGACGTTATACAACCTAAAATCCAACGCATTAATAAAAATGGTAGTTGGTCAAAAGGGCGAAATGCTGGATTGGACAAATTGGTCGAAGGCTCCGTTTTGGAGGCTAGCCCACACGATATGCGTGTGATCAATACGATCACAAAATCTTCGGGTTATTACAATAATAATACCTATGGGTTTTATTCGCCTTCCAAAACATTTATGACCTTAGTCGATCATCCGCTCTTGTTTTTGTACAAATCTCCAGAGGTCGCTTGCGAATTGCGTCAAGGTTTGGTTGAATTAGTGGTCAAAGAAACGCCCGATGGCTATTCTATTAGTCCTTCTATTAATATCAAACACGAGGGGGTTTATATTGTAAAAGAAACGCCTACTCGTTATCAACTCATTCAAGTGAGTGAAAAACAAGTCCAATTGGCGCAGGCTATTGGAGGCGATACTTTAGATATTCCATTGAAAGGAAAAGAGCAATTGGAACGTACCTTGTCGGGCTTATCGACCATTATGCCTTTGCAATCTGATTTAGAATTTCAAAACGATAACATTCCTGCTGTAGAGCCTGATACTCGTATTTACGTGCATTTATTGCCTGTTGGCGAAGGTTTTGACATTGAATTTTACATCAAGCCATTTCAGGTTTCTGCTCCTTATTTCAAGCCTGGTAAAGGTTCTGCTCGTGTCGTTACCAAAATAGAAGCAACTCGCACACAAACCAAACGAGATTTAGCGGCAGAAGTCAAGGCATTAACTGATTTAATTGATCTTTGCCCAACCTTATCGAACAATACCCCTATAGAAGATAATTTGTGGCAATTGGAAAATCCACACAGTTGCCTGAAATTATTACATGAATTAGAGCCTTTTAGAGCAGATAATTTGATTGTCATCGAATGGCCTAAAGGAGAGCAGCTGAAAATCAAACAGCAAATTGATTTTACCAATATTAAGCTTTCTATTAGTAAAGAGAATAATTGGTTTGGCATTTCTGGTACCGTTCAAGTCAATGAAAATTTAGTCTTGGATATGCGTCAGTTGTTAAACATGATGCAAGAACAACAATCTGAATTTATTGAGCTGGACGATGGTCAGTTTTTGGCATTAAGCAAAGATTTACAAAATCGCTTGGATAGTATTTATAAATTCACAGACGATGAAGGCAAAATTCATCCTTTGGCAAGTTTTGCCTTTGAAAACCTGACCAATGAAATTGAAACTATTGATGTTGATAACAGTTGGATGGAGCATATCAATCGCTTAAAAAGTGTCGAGCAAAAAACGTTTTTGCTTCCTGATACCCTTAAAGCAACCTTGAGAAGCTATCAATTAGAAGGCTTTCAGTGGTTGACCAAATTAGCCGCTTGGGGTGTTGGTGCCTGTTTGGCAGATGACATGGGTTTGGGTAAAACCATTCAGGCTTTGGCAGCGATCTTATATCGCAGTGAAAAAGGACCTAGTTTGGTTGTCGCTCCTGCTTCTGTTTGTCGAAACTGGATCAAAGAAATTGAAAAATTTGCTCCTAGTCTAAATCCTATTTTATTTAGCGAAAGTGATCGCAAACATTGTATAGAAACGGCTTCTGGTAATGATGTCCTAATTACAACCTATGGATTATTACAAACAGAAAGCGAGCTATTTACGACTCGTACCTTTGAGACGATTGTGCTCGATGAAGCGCAAGCCATAAAAAATAGCAATGCCAAGCGTTCGCAAGCTGCTATGAAATTAAAGGGTGACTTTAAAGTGATTACGACAGGAACGCCTATTGAAAATCATTTGGGCGAGTTGTGGAATTTATTCCGCTTTATTAATCCTGGTTTATTGGGAAGCCTCAAAGGATTTAGAGATCGTTTTGCGATTCCTATCGAAAAAGATCGAGACATTCCTACACAAAGACAATTACAACTACTCATACGTCCATTTATATTAAGACGACACAAGAAAGATGTTTTAACAGAGTTACCAGAAAAGACAGAAATTGTATTAAGCGTCGATTTATCGACCGAAGAACAAGCCTTCTATGAAGCCTTGCGTAGAAATGCCGTAGAGAGCTTGGAAAAAGACACCCAACAACAAGCAGGAACCAAACACCTAAAGGTTTTGGCTCAAATCATGCGCTTGCGTAGAGCTTGTTGTAATCCTCAGTTGGTCGATCCAGATTCTAAACTAAAAAGTTCTAAACTAGCATTGTTTGGAGAAATTGTAGCAGAATTGATTGCCAATGGACACAAGGCTTTGGTCTTTAGTCAGTTTGTGGGTCACTTGAAATTGATCGAAACCTACATCAAGACTAAAAATATTAATTATCAGTATTTGGATGGTCAAACGCCGACCAAAAAACGCCAAGAACGCATTGATGCGTTCCAAGATGGCGAAGGTGAATTGTTCTTAATTAGTTTAAAAGCAGGAGGAACAGGTCTGAATCTAACGGCTGCCGATTATGTAATTCACATGGATCCTTGGTGGAATCCTGCCGTAGAAGATCAAGCTTCGGATAGAGCGCATCGTATTGGTCAGAAACGTCCTGTTACGGTTTATCGTTTGATTACCGAGAATACAATTGAAGAAAAAATCATCAAATTACATGAAGACAAGCGAGATTTAGCAGATTCTTTATTGGAAGGTACAGATGCCAGTTCCAAATTATCTGCTGCTGATTTGTTGGATTTGATTAAGAACAATTAGACAAAGGTTTAGAAAAATCTATAAACTTATAGATATAGTCTAAAACAAAAATTGTAAATTTGCCAATTGAGGCTGATCTTAAATCGTTTTAGATACAAAGTATTCTACTTAATAAGCGTTTCTTTCAAGTATTATTACATGAAATGGAGACTGCTGCTGTAGAATTGAGAAACAACCGTTCGTTAGGAGCTAAAAGCTATTTTCATTCAATTGATTTAGTAAAAGCTATTTTTTTATTAAAAACATCAACGAACACTTATAAGAACAGTCTTTCTTATAATTATTTTATAGCATACATACTTTAAATTTTATCAGAAATTATGGCTAACGATAAGCTACACGATATTTGGAATAGATTTGGAAAGCGTTATAAAGCGCATCCTTGGCATGGTATTAACATTGGAGCAGGTGCTCCAGAAGTTGTTCGTTGTTACATTGAGGTGGTTCCTGGCGACCAAATGAAATATGAAATCTGTAAAGAAAGCGGTTATTTGATGATTGACCGTCCTAATAAATTTTCTAACAACATCCCTGTACCTTATGGTTTGATTCCTCGAACCTACTCTGCCGAAGCAATGGCAGAATTTTGCATGCAACAAACGGGCAGAACAGGCATTACAGGAGATAGCGATCCCTTGGACGTTTGTGTTTTGATGGATAGAGCCTTGACACATGGCGACTTATTATTGGATGCTATTATTGTTGGTGGTTTCCGCATGATTGATGGTGGTGAAGCAGATGATAAGATGATAGCTGTTCTTAAAGGCGATCATACTTATGGCGACATAAAAGACATCAAAGATTGTCCAGAGAAACTCATCAAACGCATCAAGCATTATTTCTTGACGTACAAGGAAGATCCTGACAATAAGGAGAGTACAAAAGAGGTAGAAATCACCCACACTTATGGCAGAGAAGAAGCTTTAGAGGTTGTTCGTAGAAGCCAACAAGATTATGAAACACACTTTGGTTCTTTGAATCAAGACCTTGCAAAAACCTTAGCAGAAGCTCTAAATGTAGATGCTTAATGATTTGGTAAAAGGTTGAATAATATATTGGATGAGCTGCTCTAGATTTTAGAGCAGCTCATCTTTTTTTGTGGTATTAATAATAGGCTAGGAAAAGTGCTGGAAGTGGAGCGCTAAATGAATGTAATTACAAAGAATATGAATGATAATAGGCCATATTAAGCTGCCTGTTTTGTCTCTAATATAACCTGCTGATAAAGAGAAGATCGTTGCTAGTAATAAACCTGTAGTAGCAAAAAGAGGGTCCATAACTGTATAAAACCCAACATGCCCAAGAAAGAAGAAAAAGGTCGCATATAAATTTCCTTGGCTTAGGGTTTTAGTATTGGACGGCAAAGATTGATTTGTATAGGATTGAATAAATCCTCTATACATAATTTCTTCTGCTGTTGAAGATATTGTTATGGCAAGAATTGATAAAGCCAATGTGGTGGTTTCGAGATCTAAATAACTATAATCTATAGAGTAATTAGATAGAAAATAATTATTTATAGCAAATAGCGAAAATAACAAGAAGCATAAAGCAACGATTCGACCACTTGGTTTCGGCATCTTAAAAAGTGCTTTGCTGTTCTTTATGTACTTCAAAATTAGTAATAAAAATACAATGCTTATGACAACTTTATGGATAATTGAACTGACATCTGGAATCAAGTAAGGTTTTGATAAAAGAATAAAAGGAACGGTAATCGCATACATTATCACAAACACCACTAGTGGGAATACAAACTTGTGTTTTAAGGTCATGTTTAGTTTTTTTCATGGGTATTGTAAATTTTAAACACCATTGATTCACTGATTAAAAACAATTGAATCAATGGTGTTTTTGTCTAGTAACAAAATACTAAAAATACACATTTAGTTATTTTGTATAGCCGTTTTAAGATTTAACAGCGGTTCCTGCCATTGTAATAGGCACAGTAGTCCATGTATTAG
>CALDEP010000304.1 GCA_937942475.1 uncultured Aureispira sp. | reverse complement strand
TAAGTAGGTGGGCAAAAGAAAGCGTACAATGAAAATGTTCTAGTTTTTTTGGCTATCAAGGCAGTAAAACAGGAAGATAGCGGGCTATCTGAGTTTTTTACTAACACTCGCACAGCGATCTGGTCTATTTTGTACAGTGTACAGAATAATCAGGTTATAGACGACAAGTCATTTTTAGTGCGATTATTTTTGAACGACTACTTAAGACCGTATAATCAAACTAATACGATTTAGCTAGGCTGAGCCTTCGGGTTTTCAACGGAGTAATGTTAATAGAGATTTTTCAAAAATAGAAATTCTCGTCTTTTGTGTCATCGCACAGAAGACGAGAATTTTTTTTGTCCCTAATCTTGATTTATTCGAAGAATAGTAACGTAAAGTGTAGCGTCTAACAAATTGATAAGGCTGTGATTTTACTGTTTTTTTTTGTATAATTGTCAATCCGAATATTTAGCAAGGTTTATTCGAAGAAGAGAATGAAAGCAAATTATAAGCTGATTCTTTTTCTATAGTCTTGCGGTTCTTTTTGAAACAGATTATTAATTAGACTTGAATATACATGAATACTACGAACTTATTTAAAATTTTTTTCGCTTTGAGCCTGTCCATTTTCCTTATTTCATTACAATCATGTAGTGATCCCTGCGAATCTACGGTCTGTTTTAATAATGGTATTTGTGCTGAAGGCAACTGCGAATGTCCTCCAGGATATACAGGTTCTTCTTGTGAAATTTGCCCTCCAGGTTATAGTGGTTCAGATTGTTCGACCTATGATTCTTGTTATAATGTAAGTTGCCAAAATGGGGGAACTTGTATTAGTGGTACTTGTGATTGCCCTCCTGGATACACAGGAACGAACTGTGAAAATCAGCAAAGCCCTATTTCCATGACCATTACCAAAATAGAGCTGACCACTTATCCAACAGCCATGTCTTCGGGAAATAGTTGGGATAACTTCCCAGATTCTGGTCCAGATGTTTTTGTTACCATTAATTCAGGGACAAGTTCTAATCAGTTTTCTTTTGTTTCGAGCGAGGTATTTTCGAATGCCAATGGCACGATGTTGACCTATACAACAGGTCTTCCTTATACCTTATCCTCTCTTAATAGTAATTACACGGTAGCTGCTTGGGATGATGACGGAAGTGTCAATGCCAATGATAATATGGGCGGCTTTTACTTTGAGCCTAGCACTCGTATGTTTGGACGTCCCACCGTTCTTAATTTGACTGGACCTACGATAGCAGCTAGACTTTATGTTACCTGGAATTATTAAGCAATAGAAACAGAGAGCTGTAGCTATTTTACATTCAATGTTTAAAGTCGTTTTAAACAATTATTTAATTTCTTTCCCGAATATAAAGCTGATTATGAAACATATTATCAACTCGCAATTAATTTGCGCTAATTATAACAAAGATTACCCCATGATTGAAAGAGGGGAAGGCGTCTACCTTTTTGATAAAGCAGGGAATAAGTATATTGATGTCAGTGGTTGTACTGCTGCGGTAACGCATATTGGGCATGGCAATGAAGAAATATCTAAAGTGTTGTATGAGCAATCAAAAAAGTTGGCGGTTCATCCAACGCATTTATTCTATAACGAAGAACTGGAAAACTATTTAGCCAATCTTTGTGAATTTGCTCCTGAAGGATTTAACCATGCTTGGACCATTTCTGGAGGCACAGAAGCGGTAGAAAATGCAATTAAAATTGCCTATCAATATCAAAAATCAAAAGGACATCAAAGAAGCAAAGTACTTGCTCGTTGGGGCAGTTATCACGGTAATTCTATTACGGTTCTTGACGTTGGAGGTCTGAAAGCAAGAAGAGATTATTATACAGACTTAATGGTAGGGCATCATCATATTTCCCCTTGTTTTAGCTATCGAAAAGAAGCAGGCATGACAGAGGAGGAGTATGAAGACGTTTTAATCAAAGAGTTTAAAACAACCATTGAAGAAAATCCTGAAATTTTCTGTTTCCTAGCCGAACCAATTGTTGGTGCTGCTTTAGGCGCTGCGGGACCGACTAAAAATTATTTTAAACGAATAAAAGAAATTTGCAAGGAGCATGATATTTTACTGATTGCAGATGAGGTCATGACGGGATTTGGTCGAACAGGAGCCAATTTTGGAATCAACCATTATGGAGACCATGCAGATATTTTATGTTGTGCAAAAGGCATTAGCTCTGGTTATTTTCCACTGGGTGCTATTATCATCCATGATCGAGTTTTTGATGTGATTAAGGAAAGTGGTCATCCTTTCTACAGTGGACAAACTTATTCTTGTATTCCATTGGCTGCTGCTGTGGGAAATGCAAATCTAGAATATATCAAAACGCATAATTTAGTTGAGAATGCAAGGTTGGTCGGAAATTATCTTAAAAAAAGATTGGAATCGCTGAAAGAGATAGAATGCGTTGGCGATGTTCGTGGAGAAGGTTTGTTTCTAGGAATTGAGTTTGTTAAAGACCAAAAAAGCAAGGCCATTTTTGAGCCGAGTTACTTGTTTAATAAAAAAGTTGAGGCAAAGGCTTTTGAAGAAGGTTTGGTCACCTATGCTTGTAGAGGAACCGTCAATTTATCGGAAGGAGATCATATGTTATTCGCTCCTCCACTTACCTTGACGAAGGATGAAGCAGACCTTATTTTTGAAGGGATGCAAAATGCCATCAAAAAGACTTACAGTGAATTTCTGAAAGGATAAAGGATTGATTTTATTAAGTTGTGAATTGTTAAACCATCCATATTATTTAGGTAAATCATAATAATCAATACTTCGTGCATAAATCGTATCTATTTGATTACCAGTAAAATAATTTTCTGACTCTCGTTAAACTAAAATACTGGTAATCAAATAGATGCATAGATGTTTTTTTGCTTTTTCGATAGAAAAACAAAAAATGCACGAAGTATTAAATAATATGGATGGTTTTTATTTGTATAGCCCTGTCTCTTTTATGTTTTAAATTATAGATCTTAATGAGAAATAATACCATTATTTGGATTGCTGTGTTTGTAAGCCTCCTTTTTGCAAATTTTTTATCTGCACAAGAGGATACTTCTAAAGTAGAATTAGTTTTCCAGAAAGGGCATTCTAGACCGATCATAGTGATGAATCAAAGTTATGATGGGAAAACATTAGCTACAGGAGGCACCGATCTTATCATACGTTTTAGAGATTTAAGAACAGGGATAGAGTTCAATACCTACACCTCACCTCGTTGGTCCATTGGAGGCGAAAATACCTATATTAGTTGGGTGAAATTTTCGGCTGATGATAAGTACTTGATGTGCCAAGTGAATTCAGACCTGTTTGTACACATTCTTGTTATTCGGTTAAGTGATCACAAAGTGGTGGCAGATAGTTATCAAAATGGAACGTATGGTCAAGTAAAGGGTGCTTTTTTTGCAGATAAAGGCGCCTCTGCTGTCATTTGTTATGCTGAACTCAAAGGCAAAAATGGCTATATGAGACGCTGTAATTTAGCAACAGGAGTATCAAAGACGGTTTCCTATTATACCTATGTTCCAGATGGGGTGGATAAGGAAGCTTCTAAAGAGCATGAAGGATCTTTTGTTCATGGAAATTTTTTTACTCGCAATCAAAAATATTTATTAACAATAGGAGATGATTTAAGAAGAGAAAAAAAAGGAAGGCAAGTTGTTTTTGTAATGGATATGGCTAAGCTAAAGGTCATTAAGCGGATCGTTTTGCCTGAAATTAAGGGAGGGCTTAGTTACCTTGTTGTTCCTGATGGTGATAATGAACATTTTTATGTTATTCCTAAACTTGCAGGAACAGGAGATGATGTCTATTGGAAAAAATACAATATTCTTACAGGAGAAATGGTGGAGGAAATTCCGTACACCTTTGATGAGAAAGATACAGGGTTTCGTTATGTGCGTCTTGGTTTGACTACAGACGATTACTTTTTTTATATCAAAACCCATGAGGATGATTCCATTCGGTTTATAAAACCTGGTGAATTAAAAATGTCAAAAATTCTTTATACAAAAACAGCGAAAGGGAATACACACATCGACCGAATTCAACACTTAGGGGTTATTTCAACGATTTGTAAAAGCCACGATGCTAAAAGTATTTTTGTAGCTTTTTGTGGTACAAATGAAGACAAACGGAAACATTCTAATTATCAGTATGATGAGGTTTCTGATGTGATAACGATTCGGCAAATTGATATAAAAACAGGAAGAGTTCTGCGTGAATATGCTTCTTTGGGGAAAGAAATTAATAAAGTTTTTTTTCATCCTAAAGGAAAATCTTTGTGGATTACCGAAAATTATTCCTCTCATGCCAAAAACCTTAAAAAAGAAACCAATTTAAGTGTCCTCAACATTTGGAAGTTTCGAGATATAGGAAACTTATATTACGAGCCTATTTATAGGGAAGAGATCAATGAAGTTTTTCTTTCCACCAATAAAAAGGAAGCCGTTTTTCAGACCAATGATTTTGACGATGTTCGATTGTTTAATACGGCAGAATTGAATTTATCGAAGGTTTATTTTGATAAGCGTCTTAAAAAAGAAGAAGGTCTAAAACTTAAAGGTTTAAGAGAAAAGAAACCGCCTTATCCATACCGCTTAATAGACTTTAGAGTCAATCCATCTTTTACGAAACTCGTTGATTCTAAGTATCATGTTTATGATATGGTTGATAATAGCTTGGAAAATAAATCGAAATACATTGGTCAATTAGATTTATCGGCTATAAAAAAACAAAGGATCGAGTGGTCTGCTTTTATGAATAAAGGAACTACGAATTACCTTGGGATGCTGTCTAGGGGAAGCTATTCCTCTGATAAGGTAGTTTCTAATAAATTGCACTTTTATAATCTAGATAGTTGCGGTTTGGAGGCTAGCTTAGATTTTAAGGCCGTTTTTAAAAAGCCCTTTGTTGCTGCTTTGAATTCTGATCGAACTTGGCTGGCTTTTTCTCCTAGTATAGAGTATTTTCAAAGAGATAAAGAAGGCATTCAATCGCCTGTTTTATACTTTGTGGACCTAGAAAAACGTGCGATTAAGAAACGAGTGGTATTGAGCGTTTGTAGAGATGGGACACGTTATGACCCCAATACCCAAAAAACAACGAAGGTAACCGCAATGTGTGCTCAATATCCTATTTATAGCTTAACTTTTACCCCAAAATCTACCCATGTTTTAGGAGGAATGTTTGATAACTCCATCCGTTTTTGGGAAATAGAAACAGGGAATATAGTAGGAGAAATTAAAGGACATGAAAGCCCTGTAACCTCCATTTCAGTGCACCCCAAGAAAAAAATCATGGTGTCGGGAGACCTAAGTGGGCAATTAATCTTTTGGCACACGCATCGATGGAATATTCTGGCTAAAATGGTGATCGTTGGGCAAGAGGATTATATCATATACACCCCTGACGGTTACTATATGGCAACGTCGAATGCTTTGGATTGGGTTGCCTTCAAAAAAGGAGATCAACTTTTTCGTTTTGACCAGTTTGATATTCAGTATAATCGCCCTGATATTGTCATGGATTCTTTGGGCTTGACGAGTTCTCTGATGATTAGAATGCTAAAAAAAGCGTACGAAAAAAGATTAAATAAGCTGGGTTTAGAAGAAGGTGATTTTGGGAAATTACATGCGCCAACCTTATCTATAGATCAAGAAATACCTTTTGAGACTCAAGAGAAATTTTTAAGCTTTAATGTAACGGCTGAAGATAAACTCTACCCTCTAAAAAAACTTAATGTCTATGTCAATCAAGTCCCTATCTATGGATTGAGTGGGAAGTTAATATCTGAAAACGTCCAAAAAGTTACAGAAGAAGTAAGCTTGAAGTTATCAAAAGGCATTAATAATATCTTGGTAACGACAACAAATACCAAAGGCGTTGAAAGTTTGAAAGAGCGTATCTTAGTAGAATATAATGTCAATGAAGTGACGCCTTCCAAGCCGAACCTTCATCTCTTGATGATTGGCGTTTCTGAATATGAGGATGCTAGTAGGAATCTAACCTTTGCGGCTAAAGATGCCAATGATCTGATGGAAATATTCTCCAAGCAAGAGGAGCATTATTCAGCGGTGAAGAAGCATTTATTAACGAATGATCAGGCAACGGCAAAAAACATTATCAAACTGTTAGAAGACTTAAAAACAACAAAGGTTGATGACGAAGTTATTATTTATTTTTCTTGTCATGGAGTACTAGACGAGGACTTGAATTATTATTTGGCGACCCACGAAACTGATTTTGAAGCACCTCAAAATACGAGCTTAAATTACAATACTTTAGAAAACATCTTAGCTCAAATTCCTTCAAGAAAAAAGTTGATGTTCATTGATGCTTGCCACTCTGGGGAAATTGATAAAGAGGAAGAAATTGAACATCAAGAAGATGTTGTGGTGAACACTGTGAATACCGTTACCATGCGTTCAAAAAGTGGAAATAGTATCCTAAAACCTGTCGTTGGTCTGAAAAATTCTTTTACTTATATGCAGGTCTTATTTACTAATGTAGGGAAGGGAACGGGCGCAACGATTATTTCTGCGGCTGGCGGTATGGAATTCGCTTTAGAGTCGGATGATTGGTCCAATAGTGTTTTTGCATTTTCCATCTTAAAAGGGATTCGGGAGCAAAAAGCGGACTTGGATAATAATGGATTTATCAAAATATCAGAACTCCAAAAATATGTCAAATCAAAGGTGTATGAATTGACCAATGGGCGACAAGTGCCTACCACACGTCAGGTAAATAGATATGCAGATTTTGATATTTATAGGGAGTAATTTTTTTTGAGTATTTCTGTGCTATTGAAGTCATTTTACAAGCCTACTTTTTAAATGTTGAATGCTAGATGTTGAATTTTTAATGTTTTTTATGCTATAGAGCATTCATCATTAAAAATTCAACATTAAACATTCTTGTGAAGCTTTTATTCCCCTTGTTTATTTATCAGACCTATACTTTAGCTCTTGATTCGCATTTATAGACAGGCAAAAGCCTTATCACTATTTTTTTATTAGATTACTCTATAACTAATCTTCCCTGTTTTCTGAATTTTTTTATTGTACGTTCGTTAGGCAAATCTTCTTCATAAAATAGGATTTGTTTTCCCATAGTCCCTTGCAATCTAACGAAAAAAGACTCCCTTTCTTTTATAGAAATAAAGTTATTTTCAATCGCTATTTTTCCATTAATATTAGGCTCTGAATAATCAGCCTTAGCGATGGAGTCTAGGATTAGTGGGATTAAGTCTATGGGTAATTCTAGTTTACTAATCATCCCTTTAAGTGACTTAGCCTGAAATGGATCTGTAGCAAAAGCGATTTTTTTTAGACCATTTTTTTTTGCTACCAAATAAGAATAGTAAACATTTTCAGAACTATGTTCAGCAAGAGTATCTAAGAAAATATTTGAGGCTGGTATCCCTAAAGCCTTTCCATATTCTGCCATTATTTTGGCTTCAGAATATTTGGTGTAAACGGCTCCACCAGAGTATATGACATTTTCGGTAATTCCATTCTCATATAAATAGTAAGACCAAAGCACTCTATTTTCCATCGTTGTGGACCATGTAACTCCATCATAGGGGACCCCTGGAACAATTATAGCATTGTAGGGGGCTTTTGCTTGAGCCTTAGTGTAGAGGCTTCTTGATTTTTTCTTTGAAAACACACAACTGCAAGCAATAGTTATAAGAAAAATTAAGCTTAGTAATTTTGTCATTTAGATTTTTAATTAAAGTTTTGTTGATCGTTTTGTATTCTGAATTAGAATTTTTTTAAGCCTAAACACGATCTAAAGCTTGTTTACAACAGGACTATATACCATGCAACCACGCAGAGACCTAATACAAAGGCAGGCCTCTTTTTTTTACCATGATTAGCCCTAATCCTCCAAAGGAATGGCATAAAAACTAGTATCTGCATTCATCCCATTTTGATTACAAGTAAACTCAATAGTTTGTTTTTCCAGATTAAAATCAGCAAAAACCGCATTTTGTAGCGGTGTTTCTAAGAGCGTCAAGTTGATAATCCCATTTTCATTAGCAGCAGGAGCAGGGGCACAATGACAGTTTTTTAGAATAGATTCATAAACGGCAGCCCAAGTAGAAAAAGGAATGTGTTGTGCACTTACTATTTTTAACTCATTGTTTTGAAATTGAAGCAGGGCGACTTTTGAATTAACATAAAAGGAATCTGTAGCCGTTTCTGTAGGCTCCATTTCTAGGCTAGAAACAAAAATTAAACGATCAGAAAAGGCTTGAACAATCACTTGACCAAAGCCTTGTTCATTAGATGTTAGGATTGTTTTTTGTCCGATATTTTCGATAGAAACAGTAGATGAAGAAGGATTTTTTTTCTGTTCAAAAACAAAAGGGGCAACAAACTCTTGAGGAATTTTTTCCCAAAGTGCTACATCTTTTATCAATTGAATGGCGCCTGATTCAGTCAATTTATATTTAGTAGTATAAAAAGAATGGTAACTAGTAAGTGCCTTATTAGAAGAAACATAAAAATCTATGTTGTGTTCTACACGAAGCGTGAAATTTGCCGAAACAAAGAGGTTTATTTTCTCTGTAAAATGTTCTGTTTGCTGATTTTTGCCTAAAACAACTTCTCCTTTAAGCGCACCATAAGGCGTATACAAAGCCATTTTAATAAAAGTAGCTGCGTGCTCATTATTAGGACGTTGGGTAGATTGATAAAGTACCGCAATAAGGTCATGAACCTTGAAGGTGCCAATACAATTAATGCTACTTTCTAGCCCAAATTCTGGATCATTTTTAACCCCCAAAACTCGTTCTACGGAAACAGCATCAAGCCGTTCATAATCAAGATTAACATCCAAGACAGCAGGCAATGGAAGGTTCGGGAATTGGGCAATAAATTGCTCAAAACGAGCCCTGGGAGAAGTCTCTTTGATCATTTGCGATGGAGTCTCCTTGTCCTTAGAATCTTGTTCGTTAGAGGTAGCATCTTGACAGGCAATTAGTAATAGAAATAAAAGAATAGATAGATACCTCATAAGTTTAAATATAGTGTTAGTGAATAGCTTGTTTTAAGGCCTCTTTTTTTTTGCCTAGAAGGGCATTAATCTTGAACACATCGACAAGATTTTGCAATATAGATGTCGCTAAGAACACGTCGAACCTGACGATAAGTGCCAAAAATGCGGGACCATTTTTGACTTGATTCTGAGGTAGTAGATGCAAAAATAGCCAGGTTTCCTAGAGATTCAAACTGAAGCCCTGATAGATTGGCATAATACCCAGCAGGCAAAACAGAAAATCCAGAACTATTGGACCCCAACCACCCTGATATAGAGTCTGTTTTCATATTAGAAGCATGCCTCCCTCTAAAGTCAATAACACTTAGTTCCTCTATAGGTAGACCCAGTGTAATCTCCAATGCCGTCCACTCTTCATCAGATGGAATATGCCAGCCCATAGGGCAAATTCCTTGCACGCCACTTGGATTTGAAGCACTAGCAGAAGCACCATTCATCATAGCAGACCAACTATATAATCGACCATATGTTAAATTTGGATTATTAGGGTTGAGCCAAGAACCACTTACATTGTAGCGCAAATTTTCGGCCATCCAAGTCTGATTACAATACGTAACAGTTTTGTAAACTTCCCCATCTCTTGGATCGGTAAAAGATCCTTTTGCTATTAGGACTGAATCGTGTGTTGGATGGTCATACGAATGAAGCGGCGAATTAGAATGTTGAAATGTATCTAAAGATGAATCTAAAAAGGGATCACAATGCTCATAAGCCATTATATTAAATACTTGCCTTTCTCCAGTAGCTACATCGGCAGAAACGGTGATCGTTTGTCTACCTATAGAGGAACCCAATGTCCAATTACAGCTGGCAGTCCCGTTGTTAGTTGTTAGCACGGAGTCTTCTACTAATGTACCGTGACTTACTGAGAAATAAATAGGGATATTGGGTATGCGTTCATTATCATCATTTTGAACATAAAAAGATAAGGATAGATCACTTGAGGTATAGGCATTTTGAGGTGGAGAAGCACTTATTTTTAATTCATAGGGACCTTTAGGAACATCAATCGTAACAGTAGTAATATTATCTTTCTCCTTACAAGTTGTAAATACAAAAACTGAACTAAGCAGGATGCTATACCAGAGGAATTTCGTTTTCATTGGTGGAATTTTATTTGAGTTGTATTGCTAATTTAAGTTGTATCGGATTTTTTGCCTGTAATAATGTTTTGTAATTAGGTTTTGTTATTTTCTTGTTTGATAACTTGCAAATCTACTTGAATGCCTAAGTTTTTAAGCTGCTGGTCAACTGCTTGTATTTGTTCAGTAGAGAGTGTTTTACTTCTAGAAATAACATCATAACCCTTTGGGGTAAACAAAGTTTTTTTGAAATAAATAAGCGCCCATTCTTGGCTAGGAGCAAGGTGCAAAATAGACCATTCACTGGTCAAGAGACTCAACAAACCTTTACCCCTCCATAGAAATTTTGTATTGTGGGCATCCAAGATGCTATCAAAGCCTTGGATGGATTTTGCTTTGCCATTCTGCTCGTATTCTACCGCATCCAACAAGCCTTTTTTACCGCCTTTTTCTTGAAGGGTATAATTGAGCGTAGGCTTGGTTTTATCGCCTTTTAACCACATAGGAAAATTACTTTGATTAATATACCAGCGACCTTCCAATTCTTGTAATTCAATCTTCATAAACCTATTTTAGAGCACTTTGAAATTTTGAACCGTTTCCACAAAAGAAAGAATCCTAGCCTTCTCTTTTGAAGAGATTTTGTCATCAATCAATTCAGTGTGTAAACCTTGAATAAACACCATCTCTAAATACTCCGCAGAACGGGAAAAAGGCAGCCAAAATTGTTCCCCTAAATTATCACCAGCAGAAGAACTAATCACTGCCATTTGTTTGCCTTTCAAAGCTCTACCCAAATCTTTTCGAATCGTCACTAAATCAGATAGGCGATCAAAAAAAACCTTCATGATTCCACTCATGCTGTACCAATAAACGGGCGTAGCAAAGATAAAACGATCGTATTGATGGACGATTTTTTCTATCAAAGGCAAAAAGTCATCGCCTGCATTTTTGTGTTCATAATCATAATGGCTAATGGTATAGTCACTCAAATTGAGCGTTTCCCAATGGGTTTCTTTTTGTAATAAGGTGCTAATTTTTGCCGTGTCGCCATTGCGTCTAGCACTACCTATAATGAGGATGGTTTTCATGTTAATTTATTTTTCCATTCTTTTAAAATAGCAGGATTAAAAACGGTCTTTCCTTCTTGAAAAGCACTTAGTAAGTCATCGGCTAAATCAAAGCGATCAAACTCTAATTCCTCTTCCAAATAGTCTTCCAAATCCTCGTATT
>CALDEP010000303.1 GCA_937942475.1 uncultured Aureispira sp. | reverse complement strand
GCAGGGTGTTATGCCTATCAGTTTCCAGTGTTTAGATGGGGTAGAACAAGGTTCAAAATGCCAGAGTTAAGCCCTAGTGTTTATGGTAGTTTGTCTTTGTTTTATAGTTTCAAGAAGTCCTTATTAGGTTCTACGATTGATGGCATTATTTTATTTTAAGTCGTAATATTTAGAGGTTTTCCTTTGAATTTTCAATAGAAAAACAAAAATTAAAGACTTACACACCTAAATACTATAGAGTTTTAGTACTTTTACACAAGTTATCCTGTTCGGGAATTGATCTACTATTTTAGCAAAAAAAATACATTCATGCGTTATTGGTATCTTTTAACTGTCAGCTTTTTAATGGTTGCTTGTCAACCTTCTCAACCTTCAGAACTAGAGCAGTACAATACAGCTAAAACTAAGGCAAATCAGAAATTAGAGTCAGAATTTAAGCATTCTATTGAGGCGCAAATTGACACAGAAGGCAAGCAAGTGATTGATGCAAGTGACTTTGTGGTATCCAATAAAGTGGTACAAGACTTGGAAAATGCCTTAGCAAGTTTGGACGAAACGCTTGATAATCGTGCGGTTCCTGTGGTAGATTCTGTTCCAGTAGCTTCAAAAAAAGAGGTGCTGGAGAGCAAGCCAAATAATGGCGCCATGTTATTAAGTGTTCGCAATTATCAAGAAACTTATGACAAAGTACGAGCCTTGTCCAAGAAGCATACCTTTAATATTGTAAATGAACTAGAGCAAACAGGCGATTTTCACAAAGGCAATACGATGGAGATTAATATCGCTCCAGAAAACTTTGAAACCGTCTTGAATGATTTTCGAGATTTAGCAGTTGTCATTCGCCAAAAGCAAGTTTGGCAACAAAAAGAAAAGAAAGATTATTTGCCGATTGTGAATCGAATTACAACAAAAAAAGAACATTTAGCAAGTCTAAAGAAGCAATTAGAAACATCGACTGTTTTAGAAGATCAGTTGAGACTGAAAGATAAAATTAGCGAAGTGTATCAAGAATTAAACTTAGCGACCTTGGATGCGACGAATATTTTAAGCAACCCAGCATACAGCACCATTACTTTGGCTTTTTATCAGAACCTAGAAATGGCAAAACCTAAGGTAGAAACCTTTAGTGCTGGTTTTTCTTCTAATTTGGTTGTAGGTTGGTCTAATTTTAAGCAATTTGTTTTGGATGCCGCCTTAGTTTGGCCTTATCTTATCATTGGCCTTCTTTTGTTGTTCACTGTTTTATTAGCGGTTAATAGCAGCCGTAGAAGAACTCGACAGTTCAAATTAGAAATGTTGCATGGACAAACATTCCAACAACAAAAAATGGTACAACCCATTGCGCCAATGCCTGCTAGTAAAAACTAAAAAGGAGAACTTTTTTTTAAGGAACTTTGTTTTAAATATACTAGTTAATTAGTATAATACTTCGTGAGATTTTTAGTTTTTTTACCAAAAAACATAAAAACCATTTTATATCAGTTTGATTATCATAAGTTTAATGCTTTTGACGCTTTAAAGCTATCTTTTGATAATCAAACTGATATAATTTCTCCACGAAGTAATATTAGTACAAATAACGATTCATAAAAAATAATTATAAAATTAAAATAGCACCCATAATATGAAATATGATGTTACGATTATCGGTTCTGGTCCTGGTGGTTATGTTGCCGCTATTCGATGTGCACAACTTGGTCTAAAGACCGCTATTATTGAACGATATCCTACCCTTGGAGGTACTTGTCTAAACGTTGGATGTATTCCTTCTAAGGCATTGTTGGATTCTTCAGAGCATTATCACAATGCCCACAAATCATTTGAAGCACATGGTATTAAGTTAGAAAACCTAAGTGTTGATATGAAAACAATGATTGCTCGTAAAGACAGTGTTGTTTCTCAAACTTGTGATGGCGTTCAATTCTTGATGAAGAAAAACAAAATTGATGTGATCGAAGGTCATGGCTCTTTTGTGGACAAGAACACGATCAAAGTTACCGATAAAAAAGATGCTTCAAAAGAAGTAGCTATTATCAAAACAGACAAAGTAATCATTGCAACAGGATCTAAACCTGTCGCACCGCCTGCTTTCAATTACGACAAAAAACGCATTATTACTTCTACTGAAGCTTTAAATTTGGCGGAAGTTCCTAAAAGTGTTGTTGTGATTGGTGCTGGAGTAATTGGTCTTGAATTGGGGTCTGTTTGGGCTCGTTTGGGGACTAAAGTAGAGGTGGTAGAATATGCAGATGCTGTGTTAGGCGGAATGGATGCAGATTTAGGAAAAGAAATGCGTAAAGTATTGAAGAAAAACCTAAAATTTGGCTTCCACCTAAATCACATGGTTACTACTGTTACTTCTGACAAAAAAGGGGTGAAAGTTACTGCCAAGTCTAGAAAAGACGACAAAGAAGTTACTTTAGAAGCTGATTATTGCTTGATTGCAATTGGTCGCAAACCTTATACCGATCAATTGGGGCTTGAAAATGCTGGCGTAAAAGTAGACGATAGAGGTCGCATTGAAACCAATAGTCATTTGGAGACCAATATAGAGGGTGTTTTTGCCATTGGTGATGTTGTCAAAGGGGCGATGTTGGCACACAAAGCAGAGGACGAAGGTACTTATGTAGCGGAATATATGGTTGGACAACACCCACATATCAACTACAATTTGATTCCTGGCGTGGTGTACACTTGGCCTGAGATCGCTGCTGTTGGACAAACAGAGAAAGAATTGAAAGATGCAGGTACACCAATCAAAGTAGGTAAATTCCCATTCCGTGCCTTGGGACGTGCCCGTGCTAGTGGAGATGTCGATGGTTTTGTAAAAGTGATTGCACACAAAGAAACAGACGAAGTTTTGGGTGTCCATATGATTGGCGCTCGTGTAGCAGATATTATCGCAGAAGCGGTTGTTGCGATGGAATATCGTGCTTCCGCAGAGGATATTTCTCGCATCAGTCACGCTCATCCAACCTTTACGGAAGCGGTGAAAGAGGCTGCTTTGGCAGCGACAGATAATCGTTCATTACATATGTAGAAAAGACAGTTGATTCTTAACTTATAAATAAAATGCCTAACCAATATTAATATTGTGTTAGGCATTTTTACTTGTTTGTAGGATAAATACTTATCTTTTAAGCCCCAAGTTTTTTTACAGTTTAAAGACTAAAATTTTACCTTCAAATCTGCTTATGAATTTTAACTTCCCAGACAAGAAAAAACGAGCCTCCATTTGGATAAAACTAGGTTTAAGTGCTATTTTTATTAGAATTCTTTTTGGGTTTAAGCCTGAATGGTGCGAAACGATTTATTCGAGAGGTATTTTTCCTTGGATTCGAAGCTTTTTTGATCACACACTTGGTTTGCTTCCTTTTGCAGCGATTTATGTATTTGATGTTATTTTGGTGCTTTGGTTGATAATAATTAGTACCCGCTTTGTCAAACGTGTTTTTATCGAAAAAGAAGGCGTTCGAGGAAAAGGCTATGGAATCTCTATCGTGGCTTTTTTTATGGGTTTAATTTTTTGGTTTCTTTTTCTTTGGGGCTTCAATTACGCACGAGTTCCAATGGCGGAACAAATTGGACTGGACCTACCTGAGTCGATGAACTTTGATGCCATTAAAAAAGAAGCTAGATACATTAAACAAACCTGTATTGAGGCACGGCAACAAATTCCCAATATAGACACAAATGCGCTAACAGCGGCGGCTTATCCTAGCAATTTGGAAGAAATTATGCGCGCTTCTTTAAAAGAAGTTTTGAAAGAATATGGCTATGATTATACGGGGCATGTTCGTGGACGTTTTGTACAGCCCAATGGTGTTTTATTGAGCTTTAATAGTTCTGGTGTTTATTTTCCATTTACAGGAGAAGGGCATGTTGATAATGGGCTGCATCCTGTTTCTAAACCCTTTACAATGGCACATGAATTGAGTCATGGGTATGGTTTTGGTAGTGAAGCAGTTTGTAATTTCTTAGGGTTTTTAGCTTGTATTCGTTCTGAGAATCCTGCCATACGCTATTCTGGTTATTTAATGTATTGGCGCTATGTTTATGGAGCCTTAATGGAATTTATGACAGAAGAAGATTATCAAACAGAACGAGCAACTATTTCAAGAGGGATGCACAACGACATGGAGGCTACTTATGCGACTCTAGACAGTTATCCTGCCTTGATTCCATTTTTGCAACCAGCTGTTTATGATGTTTTTCTAAAGGCACAAGGCGTAGAAGATGGAATTGAAAGCTACAACCGAATGATTTTGCTAGTGGCTAGTTGGAGAAAGAAATATCAATAGATTTATTAAAAAAAAACTTCAATAGAGGTTTTATAAGATGATTAAGAATGGAATATTTAGACATATATGCGAAGCAAGCACTGGATGCAATTATTGGCTTTTCTCCTAAATTAATGCTTGCTTTAGGCGTTTTGGTAGTGGGATTTTGGTTGGCGGATAAAACTAGTAAATTTACTACCCAATTATTGAAAAAAACAAATGCACAAAGTCGTGAATTACAATCATTTTTAGGTTCGATAATCAGCATAGGACTAAAGATATTGGTGATCATTAGTGTGGCAGGAATTATAGGAATCGAAACCACTTCTTTTGTTGGAGTGATTGCAGCAATGGGTTTTGCGGTAGGCTTGGCTTTGCAGGGAAATCTCAGCAATTTTGCAGCAGGCGTTATGATTTTAATTATGCGTCCTTTTAAGGTAGGGGACGAAATTGTGACGACTGAAATTCGAGGTTTTGTACAGGAAATTCAAATATTTCATACCATACTTAAACAATTAGACAACACGATAATGATTATTCCGAATAGTTTTATTCTAAATAATCCAATTCAAAACTCGTCGGTAATGGACAATCGCAGGGTGAACACAAAGTTTAATATTCCTTATACGGAAGATTTTTTGAAAGTTAAAAAACTCATTATAAAAGCAGGCTATAGTGTTCCTGAAGTTAATAATGAAGCCAAACCGTTTTTTTACATACAAGAGTTTAATGATTATTCAATGAGACTCAGTGTTTCTTTTGTCATTCATGAAAAAACATATTGGAAAGCCTTAATTAAAATTAGAGAAGCTATTGTTCTAACCTTACAGGAAAATAATATAAAAATTGTTTACCCTGAAGGTGCTGTTATGGGAACTTTTGGAAGTGATGAACTAAATTAGATCATTTTTTTATTAACCTTCCTAGGAGTAAACAAGGCGGAAAGTATCTTTTAGCGCTTCATCTGTTTCAAACAAATCAACTTGATCGATGTAATTTTAATTTTTTACAAACGATTTTCTTATATTTGAACCGAAACGGCATTTGGCTGTTATTATAATTAAAAGGATCAATTCATTTAAAAACAAACAAATCATGGCTTTCGAATTACCAGCTTTACCATACGCTCACGATGCGTTAGAACCACATATTGATACAAAAACAATGGAAATTCATCATGGCAAACACCATAATGGATATACTAATAAATTAAATGCTGCTATTGAAGGTACAGACCTTGCAGGAAAAAGCATTGATGATATTTTAAAGGGCTTGGATTTAAAAAATACTGCTGTTCGTAATAATGGTGGTGGATTTTACAACCACTCTCTATTTTGGACTGTCATGTCTCCTGATGGAGGTGGAGAACCTACTGGAGAATTGGCAGAAGCAATCAATGCTGCCTATGGTTCATTTGCTGACTTTAAAGCAAAATTTGCTAGTGCTGCTGGAACTCGTTTTGGTTCTGGTTGGGCTTGGCTTTGTGTACACTCTGGTGGTAAAGTAGAAGTTTGTTCTTCTGCAAACCAAGACAATCCATTGATGCCAGGTATTGGCTGTGGTGGTCACCCAATTTTAGGTTTAGATGTATGGGAACATGCTTATTACCTAAACTATCAAAACCGTCGTCCAGATTATGTTGCTTCATTCTTTGAAGTAATCAACTGGAACAAAGTAGCGGAATTATTTGCTGCAAACAAATAAGACGTATTAGTACAAGTACTATTACTACAGGATATAAAATAGCCTTCTTGATCTTTCAAGGGGGCTTTTTTTTGTTATAATGTTAGTTTATTTTTATAACACTTCGTGGAGTTTTTAGTTTTTTGATAAAAAACATAAAAACACATCTTACATTAGATTGATTATCAGCTTATTAGTTTTTTGGGCAGATGAAAGTCATCTAGCTGATAATCAATCTAATATGATTTCTACACGAAGTGTTGTTTTTAGGGAAGGGCAATAAAAAAAGGACCAAACTAAAGGGCGTTTTGAGTGTCATGAATAGAATTTATATTGAGATTAGGCTTGGTATATAATTTTCTTGTATTAAAATACTTTAATCTGTAAAGCTTTGATTTTCAAAAAATAAACCCTTTTTTTGCAGAAAAACAGACTTGAATTTGATTTTTTGCCAAAAAAAACCGTTTTTGTATAAGGTATTACTGTAAACCCCCCTTTTCCATTATAATAATACTACTAACCCAAATTACAAACATCTCTAGTTAGACGTAGATTTGAATGTATTTATGCTTTGTTGAACCACGTAAAATTTAGGAGGTTTGACATAACTTATTGAAAATCAAAAATGAAACTTGTTAAGTTTTTTTTTATTAAAAAACGAAAAACGATAACATTTACAAAGTAAGTTTTAGTATAAAGGCGGATAAACAAAATTTTATATTTGAATCATTAGCACCCTTTTGTTAAAAAAAAATAAAATTTCGGAAAACAATAACCATTAAGATGAAATCGGTCGTCCTCGCAGAAATATCTGAACGTGAATTGATAGAAGGTTGCATCGCTAAAAAGCGACGATACCAAGAACAGCTGTACTATCGATATGGCACAGATATGTATCAAGTCGCTCTTATGTATGCCAAGAACGAAGCAGATGCTTCGGATATCTTGCAAGAAAGCTTTATCAAAGTTTTTAAAAACATACATACATTTAAGTTCCAAGGAGCATTGGGGGCTTGGATTCGTAGGACGGTTGTTTTTACCGCTATTAATGCTTATAAAAAGAAGCAAAGAGAAACGCAATTGGTCGTCTCTATGCCTGAAACAGAATATGTTGACTTTTCAGTGAATGAAATTGCAGAAGGGTTAGATCCAAACGAAATTGTTAAATTAGTAAACCAGTTGCCCAAAAAAGCACAACAAGTATTAAAATTGTACGTAATAGAGGGGTACAAACATCAAGAAATTGCTGATATGCTAGGTATTTCTGTTGGGACATCAAAATCCCAATTAAATCGAGCAAAAAAAATATTACAAGAAGCTGTAAAGAAACTTCATGGATAACAAAGACCAGGGCAAGAACTTGGTTGGAGATGGTTCTAACATATCTCCAGAAAACCAACTGCCTCCTATATGGGATAATATTTCAAAAGAGCTTAATGCTCTAGATGGGGACGCTGTGTCTATGAACGAACCAACGGTCGGTTCTGATGAATTGTCTGATGTGGCTGATTTTAGCATTATAAAAGAAGGCTTTCAGGCTACATTTGGGGCGAAAGAGCCCCCTAAATTTATGTGGGACAAGATCGAACAGGATTTAGAATCCTTTACGGTTACAGATGCTCCATCTGATTTTAGTGCGATCAAGACAGGTTTTGAACAAAATTATAAAAAAGCACCTGCACCTAATTTTACTTGGGCAGAGTTAGCGGAAGAAATGGATAATCCAAAGCCAAAAGAAGTGGTGGAAGATTACACCTTTGTTAAACGAGGTTTTGAGAAACAATATAGTGCTGTTGTCGTTCCTTTGTTTAGTTGGGCGGATTTGGAACAGCGCATGAATTATGAGGCGATACTTGCAGATACTCCTGAGAGCTATTCTATTATAAAAGAAAGTTTTCAGGAAAAATATGCAACACACCAACCTGCCGCAAATACTTGGGCTGCATTGGATGAACAATTACAGGCAGAATCACACTGGAAAAAAGCACTGGTGTTTTTAATGGCACCTTCCTTTTTGAAAAAAGCGGCATTATTTACAGCGATAGGAATCTTTATATTGGGTAGTAAGTTCTATTTATTGGATGACCCTACTTCCTTCAAAATTCCATCTATTATAGCTGGTAATGAAGCTGCTGAAGCCAAAGCATTTTCTAATAAAATTAAAGAATCTGGTTTGCAAAAGGCAGGTTCTAGAAGCTATGCAATAGAAGAGGAGCAGGCAGAACATGAAAATTTAGGTGCTGATCAAGATCAGATGAATACGGCGCTTATGCCACCTGAAAATAAATATCCAAGAACAAAGCTAAGACAAGGAGCAAATACGACTTCTGAGAACAAGCCTACTACAGAAGATATTTCTACTCTTTTTGGGGCTGCAAATGACGAAAATAAACCGCTTGATAATGAATTTATTAATGAGAGTGGTAATAATAATAATAGTCTTTCTCCTTCATTGATAGATGAGAATAAAACAAAGCCATCTACAGACGATTTGTTTGATTTGGAGGAAGTCAATAAAGCGGCTAAAGACAAACAGGCGGATCTTCTAAGGTCGAACTTAAAGTTATTAGCAAATCGTTCTAATGCTACTTGGATTGGGCAAGATATCATGGATGTTGAACTTTTGGACGATGGACTTAGTATTTTGGTTCAAAAGATGGTCGTTGACGCTGCGATTCCTAAAATGGAAGAAGAGAGTTTTCCTTTAGTTCGACAAATGCAGAAAGGTAGAAAAATTCGCTTTGAAGTAGGTTTAGCTGGTAAAGGTGGCACCTCTATATTATTGGGACAGAATACCTATGATGCGTGGAATAGCGATCAGGCAAGGATGAAAATGTGTCCAACAGGAGCCTTTGGGCTACTGGCTAATTACCACTTTAGCCTTAAAGACGCCGTTGTTTTAGGTGTTTATCCTTATTCGACGATGGAGCAATGTTTTGGTACTTATAATAATGCGGGTAATTATGAAGAAACGAAGTTTAGTTTATCTTTATTCGACCTTACTTTAGGATATCAAAGGACTTTAATTCATTACAATAGCTTGAGAAACGTTCCTTCCAAAGTGTATGCTCGCTTAGATCTAGGTTTGGGTATTTTGACGAATGCCAAAACTACGATAAATGAAGCGGTCATTAATACAGCCGATTTGTATAATAAATTTAATTTCTCGGCAGGCTTGTCTTTGGGGAATGCACATGAAATCAAGCAATTTGTTATTGATTACGGCATCACAGGGAATATTGGTGTGAATAAGTTGATAACTGAAACGAACCCTGCTATTTTAGAATCGGCTAATTTGCTAAATATCGGAGCCTATCTTGGAGTGCGCTACATTATTGCTCCAAGATTAGAACCTTCTAAAAAACAACGCCAATTTGATTGGTCACCACCATTCTATATCGAGGAACCTGCGTTTTAAAATACAAGAGCGGCTATAAGGTATCGACTCTTTTTAGTGCGTAAGACTTAGCAATTAAAGTTTTAGACTATGTTAATGTTTATTCTTAAATGAAAATCATAGACTTACAATCATTCATTTAGCATGATTTTTGTTGTGAAAATAGCCTAATGAATCAATGCTTTTAATTGAAAAATCCCACTATGAAACTACATTTACCTTTAACATTTTCAATCTTCCTATTTTCACTACTTCTAATAACAGGTTGTGACAAAGAAGAAGCATTTAAAAACCCAACGGAGGTTGTTTTTAATCTTGGGATGAACCCACAGGGGATTAGTCCTTCTGATGATTTAACGTTTTTGGATGGTTATGTTGTTATCCATAAATTTACGGTTATTGGAGAACGTGCTGTTGGCGAAGGCTTTGAATTTTCGAGAACATTCCCAGCTGGACTAAAAATTCCTTTTTATAACAACTTGACTTTTGAGGATTTAAGTTTTGAATTGCCACAAGGAGCATACAATAGCTTGAACGTGCGTTTTGAAACAGCAAGCAGCAGTACGCCAAATGTATTTGTAGAAGGAAATTATGATTATAACAATCCTCTAAAACCATCCTCTACCGTTCATCTTGTTTGGAATACCGCCAAAATATTTGAAGTGGCGATCCTTAGCCCTACAGGTTCTAGTTCCTTTGTATTAAGTGAAACAAAGAAAGAATTGCCCCAAATTGTATTCCAACCCAAACGTTGGTTTGCGAATATTACGGAGTTGATGATTGAAAACGCTTCCTTTGTAAGCAATCCTCCTCAAGCGCAAATTATGACCATTGATCAAGTAACCAATACAAGTATTTTTACAGAGATTGATTCAAAAATAGGTCTTGAATTAAAATGTGCTTTATAGGGTTTCGTAATGGTATTTACTCCTTGTATTAAAATTAAACAGCTTTGAAAGAACTTTCAGAAAGAGAATTAGTAGAACGTTGTACTGCCGATGAGCGACAGTACCAGGAACTGCTATATCGTAAATACGCTGGCGATATGTATAAAGTTTGCTTGATGTATGCGAATAATAAGCCTGATGCTGCTGATATTTTGCAAGAAAGCTTTATCAAGGTATTTAAAAATATACATCGTTTTCGATTTGAAGGTTCCTTGAGAGGATGGATTAGACGCACGGTTGTGCATACGGCAATTAATGCCTACAACAAAAAACAAAGGGATACACAAGTGGTCATTCCAATGGCTGAAAGTGGTCATGTAGATGTTTCTATCGACAGTATTGTAGGACAATTAGAGGCGAATGATATTATTAAATTGGTCAATTCTTTGCCTCAAAAAGCAAGACAAGTTTTAAAACTGTATGCTATAGAAGGGTATAAACATAAGGAAATCGCTGTTTTGCTAGGAATTACAGAGGGAACTTCTAAATCTCAATTTAGTAGGGCAAAAAAAATGTTACAAACTTCAATTAAAACACTCCATGGCTAAGAAAGAACAGCAGAATAAGATTGGAGAGAGTTTTGAACACGGTCTCCCTGACGAATTGGTTCCTGATTTTATTTGGGACAACATCTCTAGTGCCTTAGAAACTACTACAGTACCTACTGAAGGGGAAGAAAGTGCAGAGAAAATAAAAACTTCTTTTGAGGAAGGGGTTGAGGAAGCAGTAGTACCACCTCTTTTGTGGACGGGCATTCAATCTTCTTTAGAAGAAGCAACTGCGCTGCATTCATTAACGGAAAGTAATAATAAAATTAAAACTTCTTTTGAGGCGGGGCATCAAGACCTGATTCCTGAGAATTTGTGGGAAAATGTAGAAAATCAATTAGAGATTGAAGGTGTTTGGCAACGTGTTCTAAAAGGTTTGAATAAAAGAACTAAAAGAGCCTATTGGCAAGAAAAAGGGATGCAATTAGGCATCGCAGCTTTGGCGCTTTTATTACTTAGAGGTTGTGATTTTGGAGAATGGTCCAGCACAACGCCTCTTGCAAACGAATCGAATATTACTGCAAAGGCAGCATTTGGGAAAGAGCAAGCGACTCCTATTTCAGCAAGAAATACGAAAGTGACGCCCAATAATCCAACTACCTTAAATACTGCGACAACTACTCCAAATAATTTATCAAAAAATAATCTATTAGAAGAAACCTATACATTACCTACTGCTCCTACCTCCCCAGCGTTTTGGAAAACGCCATCTACAGGAAATTCAGAAACAGCACATCCAATTGCTGCTACCAATAGCAATAGATTTAACAACACATCTATTTCTACAGGAACAAAAGGAGTAGAACAAAATTCTAATCAGAAAGAAAGTAAGACAAGTCCTTCAGTTAAAATGATAGCTGCTGGTAATAATTCCAATCCTTCGATTGCTGATAATAAGAAGGCTACAACAGTTAATAAGCAAACAAATTCAGTTGTAACAAAGCAAGAAAATACCATGTCAAATGAAGGCAACCAAAATCCTTCAGGAACGATAAAGGCAAGAGCAATTAGTACGAATAAGAATCAAACAATTGCTAAAAATACCTTGCCCGAAAAGGCAATCGCTTCGTCTAATCATCCAGTAGACAAGGCGTCTAATAATACACTTAATAAGACAAGAAAAACAGCTACAGCTACAGCAACAGCAACTACTACTACTACTACTATTCCTACTAGGAATACAAAAGACTTGTTGAGCGAAACGCCCCTATTTGCTTTAATAGGGCAGCCATTTATTGATTCTAGCATCAACGAGCTTCATGCCTTTGAAATTGATCATGTTGTTAATAAGAAAAAACACAACCTAAGATTTGAATTGGGGATGAATGGGAAAGTTGGATCTTCATTATTACTAGGAAATGCGACCAATAGAGCAATGGAAACGACTAGTATGGTCAAAACTAAAACTCGTGCATCTGGTGGTATTGGACTTATGCTAGATTGCTATTTAACAGCGAACGATGCCATCGTTTTTGCGGCTTATCCTTTGTCCAATAGTCAACAATATTTTGGCGGGTACACCAGTGAAGGGCGTTATTATCACAAGGAAGTAAAACTAGCTTATTTTGATTTTACGCTAGGTTATCAACGTACTTTGTTTCATTATAATGACTTTGGAACGGTGCCGTCTTCTATGTATGCTAGGCTAGATTATGGTTTAGGCTATTTAAGCAAAAGCGAAGAAATTATTAATGGTTTGGCTGCGGAATTGGGTGATTCTTATAACAAAATTAATCACAATATTGGTCTAACGATCGGCAATACACATCGCATCAATCGTTTTGTAATTGACTACGGAATTTATGGTAATATCGGCTTGTCTTCTGTCCAAAATACTGGTCTTTCGGGAGCGAATTCTGTGGACTATAGTAACCTAGCCACTATGGGCGGTTATATTGGTTTGCGTTATGTTTTATAATAATTTTCAAATAAATAAGCCCTACAGTTGTTCCAACAACCATTTTTTGAGCGTCAAAATTTTAGTTTCCTCGATCTCTGTATATAATTGTTGCTTGGCTACTTTATCAAAAGGATTTACACGAATTAATTTTTGCATAAATCGCACGATATTGTTGTAATTTTCCTTGTGATAACCAACCACTTCCTTTCGACGAAGATACATTTTTAGACTATCCAACAAGGCATCCAAGGCATCAAACTCATTGGTTTCGTAGTAAATTCGCAAAAGCATTACCTTAGAAGATATAATTCTTAGAATGTCTTTAACCTGAATTTTATTTAATAATAACTGCGCTTTTTTATACTTTTTTTGTGCATAATACAACTTTGCCAAGCATTCCTGGAAGATACTTTCTCGATGTTCTTGTGCAACACTTTCCTTGTATTCATAAATAAATTGTTCCGCCCAATCGTACTGCTCCAGCTGAATTCCAATGCTGATTACATTGTTATAAGTAAAAGGTGTAATCATTCCCTGTTCCAATAAATACCCTTCTGTAATCCCTGTTTTGTAGAGTTCAAAGGCTTTTTCTAAATGCCATTTAGAATTGTCGTTTAGTTTTTTGATGGTATAATTAATACCCAAAAGATAGAGTTCTCGGATTTCTTGAGGTGGAAATTGAGGCGCATATTCCTTGAGATAAGCCATCATTTTTTGAAAGTGTTGATCGGCTTTTTCCGTATCTGTAAAAGCGAGATAACAGTAGTAATACAAACCAATGGCAGGAATCTTTAGATAGTCCAATTCTTTGACCTGTTCCAAGACAACAGCTAACATTTTGGGTTGGTAGTTCATCTTAAAAACGACTAGCCTAGAATACAGTAAGCAGGCTTTGCGCAATTTATCTGCAAAATACTGAATGTCTAAGGCATCAGATAGTTCCTGTAAATTTAAAGCACTGGTTCTTTGAGCCTGTTCAGAAGCATTAAAATGCAAGGCTTCTAACTCGTAATTAAGGCGCAAGCTTTCCCAGTTTTGGATGGCTTCTTTTTGAACACTTCTTTGCGTACTTTTAAGCACTTGGTTTAATTCCTTGAATAAAGTGCGTTCTTTTAAACTTTCTGCCAACAGAATAGCACGCCTGCTTTCTTTGGTTTTTAATTGTTCATAGATCAAAAAACCTTCAACAGCATTCAATAAGCGATGAATGATTTGACGCATTTTTCCATCCTTATAAGCTGCTTTAGGATAAATACTAGCCCAAGCCAAGTGCTTTGTTAAATAGTGTTCTTTCAAGTCCATTTCCCATAAAAAATCGTATAAATCACAAACATCTTGACGCTGGTTGTTGACAGGACAAGCAATCCAATCTCTACAATGCCGTTTTTCTTTGCTAGAGAAGGTGTATAAAATGTTAATTAATTTAGAATTATTCATTACTATAATTTGTATACAAAAAACAAAATGGATTGAAAAATAGCTATTTTTAGCTTTAAATGTCTTTAAGGGCTGAAAGTAGTTTTAAAGTTAATAAACAAATGTAATTAATTGTATTTGAATCACTGCTTATTTCTAGCGAAGTTTGTAAGGTGGAGAAAAGAATTTTTATAGTAGTAATAATTTAGAGCAGAGGCATAACAAACACTACTATTTACAAGACCAATGATTATTAAAATTATGAACAAGTATATACTAACACTATTAACATTGTGGCTACTTAGCCTAAGTGTACAAGCGCAAGAGTGGACACGTGAATTGGATGGTCCCAATGTACCCAGCCTTCCTTGGGCAGGCTCTATGTTTGACGGTCAAGACGTAACAGAAACCAATGATGGCGGCTATGTAATGGTCGGTTTGCATACGCATGCAACAGGAGCGCCACGGGATTATCCTAGTCTAATAAAAGTAGATGCACAGGGATTTAATGTGTGGGAAAAAAGCTATTTTTCTGATAATGCTAATATTGCCTTTTTTCGCAGTTTGGCTTTAGAAGAAATGCCCAATGGAAATTTATTATTAGCTGGTTTGGAAGGGAATTATATTCGCTTAATACAAACCAATTCGGTCGGAGATACCTTATGGACAAAGTCTTATGACAGCCAATGTGTCCAAACAGGCGGACCTTGTACGGTAGATCAATTGAGTTTGACTGCCACCTTTGATGGGAATTATATCTTAGCCGTTAGCGAACACATTAGCTTAGGTGCGCCCTTTGATTTGTATAGTACACAATTGATTAAGGTAGATCCTAATGGAGTCGTTTTGTGGACGAAAATACATGCAGATGCATGGGCAGAAGCGGTACAACCTACTTTTGATGGCGGATATATTTTGTCTGGGCATCACAATAATGCAGCAATGCTCTATAAATTGGACAACAATGGAGACAGTACTTGGTTAGCAACTTATCCTGGATCAACGTCTAGTTTCCATAGTGTTGCACAGGGGGCTGATAGTAGCTATGTTGTTGCTGCCGAATTGTTCGGTTTTGTAGGACCTACGCCCTACTTAATGAAAGTAGATCAAACGGGGACAAATATACTTTGGTCAACTTATACCTTGACTAGTACTCTAGGGGGACTTACTGGATATGCGACGCATGTAGAGTATGATGATAATGGCTATTATGCCGTGACAGGATATACGAACAGACCACATCCATTTTTGGGGGTTCAAATAGAGGTTGCTTTTATAGGAAAAGTAGGTTTAGGAGGAGCGGTTTTAGTAGAAGAAATTTTTGAAGAACATACGACTAATAAAGGTGAAGTTGTTCGCCCAACTAGTGACAATGGATATATTATAGTAGGAACCTACAACAACGCTCAAGCTTATTTGGTGAAAATAGATTCTATCTTGAATCGCCCAGTTCACCAGTTTCAAGGCTATATTTATAACGACCTAAATAGCGATTGTCTCAAGGGAGCAGGAGAGGCTGGTTTTAACAATTGGCTGGTAGAAGTTCAAAAGAGCGATGGTTCTATTGTTTATGCAACAACAGATAGTACAGGGTATTATGAAGTTGTGGTAGATACAGGAACCTTTACAGTGAAGGCTAATGTACCGAATGCTTTGTGGGAATTCTGTGTCGATAGCTTTACAGTTACTTCTAGTCAATTAAACAATTCAGACACCTTCAATTTTGGAGCTAGCGCCTTGGTTAGTTGTCCTTTGTTAAATGTGGATGTTTCTACAGCATTATTAAGACGCTGTTCAACGGCTGTATACACGGTTTCTTATTGTAATAATGGCACAACAGCTGCTGTTGGAGCTTCTGTTACCGTTAGTTTAGATACCACCTTGACATTCATAGGCGCAAATTTGGTCTGGTCAGGTGTTGCTGGAGGAAGTAATTCTTATTTGTTTAATGTGGGCACCATTCAACCAGGTGATTGTGGCTCCTTTTCGATTGATGTAATGGTCAGTTGTTATTCGCAATTAGGTCAAACACATTGTGTACAAGCCAATATATTGCCAGATAGTTTGTGTGTGAATAGTAGTCCTTTGTGGGATGAATCAGACATAGATATCACCGGGGTTTGTTATGGAGATAGCATTGTTTATACAATTACAAATAATGGAACAGGAGGCATGTCAACGACTCGACATTATTTTGTGACAGAAGATCATGTCATGTTCTTGGTTAGACCCTTTAATCTTGGACCTGGAGCAAGTGTAGATGAGGTGGTTTATACCACAAATGGCGCTGTGTATCGCTTGGAAGCAGAACAAGATGTGAATCATCCTTATAGCACTTACAGTGCCTTGGGCGTGTTACAATGTGTAACTGGAATCTTTACAGCGAATACTTCCTTGGGTATATTGGGGCAATTTGTAGAAGATGATGGAAGCCCTTCTGTGTCTATTGATTGTCAAGAAAACATTGGCGCATGGGATCCTAACGACAAACAAGCTCGACCAATTGGTTATGGATCTACACATGCCATTGAAGCGAATACAGATATAGAATACCACATTCGTTTCCAAAACACAGGGACAGATACGGCTTTTAATGCTATTATTTTTGACACTTTATCTAGTACTTTAGATCCTTCTACGATTATACCAGGCGCAAGCAGCCACCCTTACACTTGGGAGCTAAAAGGAACTGGAATTTTGGTCTTTACCTTTGATAATATCTTATTGCCAGATAGTATGGTTAATGAAAGTGCGTCTCATGGATATGTTAAATTTAAGATCAAACAACAACCAAATCTACCAGTCGGAACGTTATTAAATAATACAGCCGCAATCGTATTTGATATGAATGCTCCTGTGTTAACCAATACGACATTTCACACAATTGATGAAGACTTTATTGTGGATGTCGTCAAAATAGGAAATCGCCCAGAAACCATTATAGAGGCCTATCCTAATCCATTCCAAGACTTTGTGAAAATCGTAGTCAAAGGAGAGACCTTTTCGGAATTAGAAGTTCGTTTGGTCGATGCGCTTGGGCGAGAAGTTCAGTCTAAAAAAGTAAGGGCTCAAAGTGAAATTATACTTCAAGGTCAAAACTTAGACACTGGAATTTATTTCTTCCAACTAATTGGCGATGGCGAGTTGATTGGGACAGGTAAATTAATCGCACAGTAGTATTTTATAATTATTTATGTTCTTTGACAAATGCTGTCTTAGCATTTGTCAAAGAACTTTCATTTAAAACCCAAAAAATTATGAAACAGACATGGAAATTAGGTTTATTAAGCCTTTTGTTTTTAATCGTCTTCTCAAGTTGTACCAAAGAAACACAAGAAGTGGAAGAGGAATGTACGACTTCAACTTGCCGAGCTATATTAGGTGAATGGAACATAATGCGTTATTCAGCAGGTTTGGCAGGAATGGAAAATTATAACCAAGACGATATCACTTGGACGTTTAATAGTAATGGAACCGTTGATGTGTTGATTAACATTACCTTGAGCAATTCTTATATGCCCATACAAACGAGTCAGACAGTGAATTATGTTATCAATGGGACAGAAATAACCGTAGATAATGAACGATATGATTTTACGGTTGATGGATCGAAATTTACCTTATCAGATCGCCCAGAGTTAGACGGTCCAATCATTTTCCTTGAACGAGATTAACAAAAAAAAACAGGAACTAAAAGCGATAGCGCTCACGAAGTAAATATTACGACTAATAATTTCTAACAAAAACATTTTATCAAAAAAAACACCACACTATTATGTTAGCCAATTATTTAAAAACGAGTCTTTTCTTAATCGCCATCTTATTTTTTGTTAGTTGTGACAGAGATATGAATTGCATAGATCTCGATGCTGAATGTCAACGTAGCTGCCAATTAGTACCTGAAATTCCTTGGTGTGGAACAGGTGCTGAAATCAAGTATTACTTCAATCCGACGACACAGCAATGTGAGGCTTACCCAGAAGTAGGTTATGGAGGCGAGATTCCATTTGAAACATTAGAGGAGTGCGAATCTTGTGGCTGTGATGAATATTAGAATCTATGTATAGCTTGTCAACTATAAAAGTGGTAGCGATGATAATCTATCAGATAAGTTTTATAAAGCCTTATTGGTTGATAAACTAAATTGAAATTGTTTAAACGCCTATTTATCTGACAGATTATTAACCACTTTTTTAACTGTTTACCTATACAGGACAAAAGGTTTTAGATCTTAGATACTAGACCCTATTACAGCTTAATAGGTTCTAGTATCTAAAGAGTGAAACGATCTAAAATATAAAAGCGTAGCGATCTAATTTTATTGGACTACTTGGGACAATAAACGATGAAAATGATGGACACCTTTTTCTTTGGTAGGAGAGAAGCGTCCTTTTTGGTACAAGCTAGATTGTACGCCTTTGTGGACTCGTTCTACTACTTCTTCATCTTCCATTTCAGTATCGTGCAAATCCTGTTGACTAAAATCCTTGGAGCGTTCGTCCTCAAATAAGTAGGTTTTGAAAACGACTCGTGTGGTGTGCAAATCAATGGGTTCTACAATGTTGACAGAAATACCCCAAGTGTATATATTAAGCATCAAATTAGGGAACACCCACCAGTAATAAGCCAGTATTTTTTTGCCATAATCAAGCGAATCTTTAGGTAATTCAAAAGAAGGAGCGCCTTCGCTCGCAACGCCTAATTGTAAATTGCAATAGTCAAAAATTTCAGTATCATATTCTTTATAATCCAAGGCATTATTCAGACTCGGATGCACAAAGGGAACATGAAAACCTTCCAAATAATTATCACAATACAAAGCCCAGTGGGTTTTAATGGTATAAGTTCTGGATGCTTCTGGATGGTAGACTAAATCTTCAAAGGGAAACCAAGCCATTCGATCTAGAATAGGTTGAAAAACGGTCTCAAAATCTAATGTTGGTTCCAATGCTGTAAACAAAAAATCGCCTAATCTTTTCAAAGGTAATTTAGGCAGGTGATCCATTTCCGAAGGGAAATTTTCTGCCGTCTGAAACTCAGGCATAGACCGAAATTGCCCATCTAAATTAAATGCTCGACCATGGTATTTACAAGATAATAAACGATATTTCCCTGGCTGATCAATCAAAAACATTCCTCGATGGGTACAAACATTGGATAAACAGCGCAAGTCGTCTTCTTTGTCTCTAACCAAAACCAATGGCTCGTCTAAGCTATCTTCTAACAACATAAAAGGATAGGCATAAGAAGGGCTTGGAAGAAGGTTATTATGACCTATGAACTGCCAAGAGGAGACAAAAAACTGTTCTAATAACTGATTAAAGGTAACTTGACTTTTATAAAAAGAAGCTGGTAATGTTGTTGCTTTTCGAATGTCTTTGTCAACAAAATATGCCATGATGATATATATGAGTGTTTTTACAAAATGAATCGTTTAGGCAATTTCTTATGGATTGATACCTGATTTTATATTTTGAATAATAGGATTACTCGCATTGGTTGGGTCTTGGTGATAGACGTCCATAAAATAACGATAAACTTCTGGTAAATGCTCTTGCATTCTTGAAGGAACTTGAAAAAAGTGCTCCGTACACATCTCAAAAAGCTCCATTGAAGGCAAGCCTGTATATAAGAATTGATAGCCAATTTCAAACTCTCTCAAATGGTGTAATTTAACCAAAAGTTCTTTTTTATCAGGAAAGGGAATGGACTCGTCCGAGTAGCCATATTTTAGTTTGAATGCTTTTGCCATGCCATGTAGACCAGAATGGTAATAATGCTCAGGATCTCTAACGCCTTTTGTGAAAAAGTTGATGGCAATTAATAAACAAGAAAAAATGTCGGTATTAAACTCAACATAATGAAGTTGCGTATTTACATCTGGGGTAATAAATTCTTTTGGAAAGAGTACAATCATTCCAAGGTTGTCTAAAATCTCTTTTTCATCCTCTAATCCCATCGTTAATTGAACAGCCGTTGCAGAGACCAAGAGTTGCATGTCTCCTGGGATTTTCTCCAAAAGGCGCATTTGAAATTGTTTTTGCAAGCGAAAAACAGAAATTCGATCCTCAAATTTTTTCTTATGCTGGACATTAATCCTTCTGTAGTAAGGGAAGAAACGGGCTAAAATGTCTTTTTCTAATTCACTCAATCCAGGAGGATGCCGAATGTACCACCATTCATTTAAGCCATTACGAATAATATAGGTCGCTAAGCCAATGGAAAATGGAATAACAGAAACCCAAATCAATTTAAAGGGAATGATGTAATTATTATAAGCCAATAGAAATGAAATGGTGGCAATAATAATAAAAGGGATGAAAATTAAACCTGCGAACATAAATAATTATTTTTCAAAATGAAAGGCATGTTGAATCAATGTAACAACTTCTATACTTAACAAGGCAATAATCATAGGCTAAGTCTATGTACAGGACAAAAAGATAATTAAAAATATCTTAAAGCTTAAATCTATCAAAACTAAGTTTTAGATCGCTTTGCTGTTAGATCTTAGACCCTATTAAGCTTAATAGGGTCTAAGATCTAACATCTAAAAGTGTAACGATCTAATATCTAATAAAATGCTAAACAGATTCTATCCTTTTATTAGATAAAAAACTTTTAGTTCGCTTCGCTCATGAGCGCTTTGCTTTTGAGTTGTCCTGTACATAGAGGCTAAGTAGTAAACAAAATAATGTAACAACGTAAAAAAAGATACGTTTAAGAATTGCTTTTGTTTTTAAAAATATTGGTTCTGTACGATATTTTACTTATTTTTCCTAAGTAGCTATTTTTAGTAGCACAAATAACGTTTAAATTACCAAAAACAATTCAGAACTATATGAATCCTACTAGATTATTTGAGATTCCCTACTATCAATTAGAGCAAGGTCCATTGGCAGCCTCTATTGGAGGAAAGCACATAAAAGGGCACAATTACAGCTATAGTACAGAAGAATTTATCAAACTAGCGAATCAAGTTAGTCTGGGTTTGCTCCAAATGGGGGTAAAGCCAGGAGATAAAATTGCCTTGATTTCTCATAATAATCGACCAGAGTGGAATATTATGGATATAGGAATGGCTCAAATTGGAGTTATTAACGTTCCGATTTATCCAACAATAAGCCCTAAGGAGTATGTTTATATTTTTAATGATGCGAGTATTAAGTATTGTTTTTTGGGACATGGTGATTTGTTAGAAAAAGTACGAAAAGCACATCCAGATATTCCTAGCTTACAAGGTATTTTTACGTTTGATAAAGTAGAAGGAGAAAAAGATGGCAAAGGGAATGAAGTCCACCATTGGGAAACGATTCATACAGATGGCGATTTGACGCCTGTTGAAAAAATAAAAAAAAGCATCAAACCAGAAGATTTAGCAACGCTAATTTATACTTCTGGAACTACTGGAAACCCAAAAGGAGTGATGTTGTCGCATAATAACATCTTGAGTAACATCCGATCTGTAGGTCCTTTAGTGCCTGTTGTTAGAGGCGATATTGCTTTGAGTTTCTTGCCTTTGTGTCACGTGTTTGAGCGTGTGGTGACTTATGCTTACATGTATTTGGGCGTTAGCATTATGTATGCACAAAGTATTGATACTTTGGGAGAAAGCTTAAAAGAAGTTCGTCCTCATTTCTTTACAACTGTTCCTCGTTTGTTGGAAAAAGTATACGAGAAAATTGTTACAAAAGCAAAAGCAGGAGGAGGACTGAAACAAAAGATTTTCTTCTGGGCAGAAGGCATGACAAGCGAATATGCTTATGACTTTAAACCTTCTGGATTGGGTTCTGTGAAATGGGGTTTAGCCGATAAAATTGTTTTTAGTAAAGTACGTGATAATTTAGGTGGACGTGTCAAAGGTATTTTGACGGGTGCTGCTGCTTGTCCTCGTAAAATGGCACAATTCTTTTCTGCTATAGGAATTCCTGTTCGTGAGGGCTATGGTATGACCGAAACTTCTCCAGCAATTGCAGTAAGTGGTTACGAACCAAACTTAGCGTTGTTGGGAACGGTAGGCCCTATTATTCCAGACGTGACCGTTCGCATTGATGTCAATGAGAAAGCTTACGGACCTGATGCAGGAGAAATTATGCTGAAAGGACCCAACGTCATGATGGGTTATTATAATAAGCCAGATAAAACGGCTGAAGTATTCACAGAAGATGGTTGGTTCTTGACAGGAGATGTTGGGAAATTAATTAGAAAGAATGGTGTAGATTTCTTAAAAATAACAGATCGTAAGAAGGAGTTGTTAAAAACTTCTGGTGGAAAATATGTAGCTCCTGCGCCCATTGAAGGCATTTTCCGTGAAGATTTCTTGGTAGAGCAAGTGATGGTTATTGGAGACAACAAAAAATTTGTTTCTGCTTTAATTCTTCCTGCAATGGATACCTTGGAACAATGGTGTAAGGATAATGGGGTGTCTACTAGCTCGAAAGAGGCGATGATAAAAGACAAAAAGGTCTTGGCTTATTATGAAAAATTAGTCAAAAAATTGAATCCTAACTTTAGCAAGGTAGAACAAATCAAGAAGTTTGAATTGGTAGCAGGACCTTGGGACGTAGATTCTGGTCATTTGACACCAACTATGAAACTAAAACGTCGTGTAATTTTAGCTGAATGTAAAGATCTTATTGCGGATATTTATAATGTATAATTGAAACAGAAAATATCCTGTTCTAAAATAAAAAATACAGCTTGGGAATCAAAGCCCAAGCTGTATTTGTATTAATAAGGGGAATTAATGTGCTTATATAATGTTGTATTTAAGCATAATTGAAGTCATTTTAGGCTTAATTTAAAGAGAAGGAACGAGACCAAATCCTCCACCTCCACCAGAAGTTCCGTCGTAACAATTGTGGAGATTAATAGTAGCGGTAGTTCTCTGACCACTATTATCTGTAACCCACTGACCAGAAGAATTTTGCTTTAGTACTTGATTAATTTCTACTTTGATCGAACTGTAAGCCATCCTTGCGCCATTGAAGGTGTCGACTCCATTAGAAATGGTTAAATTAGCAAGAATATCAACCTGATAGGTGTTAGGAATGGAAGACATA
>CALDEP010000302.1 GCA_937942475.1 uncultured Aureispira sp. | reverse complement strand
AAAGGCTGTTTTTTCGCCATCCTTCATTATTTTGAGCAACTGCTTTACTTTTTTGTCTGTTGAAGGCAATTTATCTGAAGTGAATCATAAATTATTCGCTTTTTTTTAAGAAATTTGCACTTCTAAAATAAACATTATTACAAATGATGTTTAATACAGTGTCATAAGAGTCAAATCTTATGTTACACAGTATTTAATAAAAACCAACTATGAAATTACAGGAGCGTTTGGCTTTATTGGTAAAATTAGGAGCGTATCTAAAAGAAGATACGACGGCAAGACAACTTGCGATTGCGCAGACAGAACGAAACAACCGTTGGTTGACGAAAGAAAATTCATTAAGTGCTTTGCTAACTTTTGCTACAGAGTTTTTGAATACAGAGTATTTGGAAGCTTGGGTGAAGGATTATCCCAAATTGGAAGAAGAGAAAAGTCCTAAAAAAATCGGTCTAGTCTTAGCAGGGAATATTCCTGGAGTTGGTTTTCATGATGTATTGACTACTTTTGTAGCGGGACATCAATCAATGATTAAGTATTCGGAGAAGGATCAATATCTAATTCCTTATATGATCGACTTTATGGTGGAAGAAGATCCACGAAGTGCCGCCTATTTTATGGCTGTGCCTAGATTGAAGGATTTTGATGCCGTGATTGCTACAGGAAGCAACAATTCAGCGATGTACTTTGAGCAGTATTTTAGCAAGTATCCGAATGTTATTAGAAAAAATAGAAATTCAATTGCGATATTGGATGGAACGGAGACCGAAGAAGACTTGTTAGGATTAGGAATAGATATCTTTTCCTATTTTGGCTTGGGATGTCGCTCGGTGGCTAAATTATATGTACCTCAAGAGTATGATTTTTCTCCATTTTTAGGCTTAATGGATATCCATTACAAGGAGATGATGAATCATAATAAGTACAATAATAATTATGATTACAACCGTTCTATTTATCTATTGAATAATGTGCCGCATTTGGCGAATGATTGTTTGATGTTATTAGAACATGAAAGCTTGTTGTCTCGCATTTCATCTGTTCATTATGAGTATTATGATCATGCAGAAGATTTGCAAGAAAAATTGGAAGCAGTACAGGAGCAAATACAATGTATTGCGACTAAAATGAACCTTCCAAAAAGAAATACGGTTGCTTTAGGGCAGGCACAACATCCTGCTTTGAATGATTATGCTGATGGCGTTGACACGTTACAGTTTTTAATAGAATTATAGTTGGTTAAGAATACTTAATACTAGGATAAGAGGCGCTTTACTATCTTTAGAGTAGCATTATCTGTATAAAGAATGAATAAAGTTAACCGCTTAAGAAAAATATTACGTCACGACCGACTGGCTATTTTCCAGAGAAATTAGCAAAAATAAGACTAATTTTAAGGTACAAAACGTTGAACAAAAGATGATTATTTATCTAACTCGTAGAGAGAATTTTAATGCTGCCCATCAATTGTGGGTGCACGAATGGTCAGAAGAGAAGAATTTTGAAGTGTTTGGCAAATGTGCCAACAAAAATTTTCACGGTCACAATTATGACCTAATGGTTACCATTAAGGGAAAACCTGATCCTATAACAGGTTTTATCATGGATGCTAAGAAATTAAGCACCATTATCAAGAAGAATGTTTGTGATATTTTAGATCATAGTAACCTGAATTTAGATCCAAATTTTTTGCCCAAGGGCACTCCTCCAACAACTGAAAATTTGGTGTATTATATCTGGCAACAAATAGAACCACATTTGGATGATAACTGCCGCATGCATTGTGTGAAATTATATGAAACACGCAATATTTGGGCGGAATATTATGGGGAAGAGGACTTTTAGCTATAAGGATTTAATTTAGCCTTTGATTCGCTTAATCCTATTAAAGATTAGGTGCTAATTGTACGGCAGTCCCATAAGCTAAAATTTCGGAAACACCTTCAATAACCGTGCTATCAAAACGAAGTCCAATAATAGCATCAGCACCTGCTTCTTTGGCTTCTGTTATCATTTTATTTAAAGCTTCTTCTCTTGCATAGGCTTGAACTAAGGAAAAATCTTCAATTTCTCCTCCAGCAAAATTAATAAGATCCACGAGCGTATTTCTACTTTTATTACGAGTAAAGGCTATGTTGCCTCGTACAAGGGCTACAATTTTGGTGATTTCTCTTTGAGGAACAGTTTCAGTAGTTGATAGAATCATAGGATGAGTTTAGTTGGCAATAGCATAAGTTCCATTGGGTTTTATCCAAACTTTAGGAAGCTGTTGCTTTGTTTCAAAATGGTTAAAAATAGGCAATAAATTCTTCCAAAACACAGTATTTTGATTTACAGTCTGTAGTAATGTTTCCATTTTATTAGATGGAAAAATGTGGACTGGAATTTTGTTCTGCCCCAAGCGTTTCGCTTCAGAGGCTAGGGCATAGAGGACTTCAATATTTTTGTTGGTAATAGGAATGCAACCAACACTTGCACAGCCACCATGAATAAAAATATTAGTACCAGGCTGTTGGAGGTCTCCAAGTTTTCTATCCGAATCGTTCGGATAATTCAAGCCCAAAGATAAATGAAATAAACTATTGGGATTAAAGCGGTCAACCCAGTAGCAGCCCTCTGGAATTTGACGATCCCCTTCTTGACGTTTTGGACCCAATACCCCCGAAGTCGTACAAAAATCATAGGTTTTAATCTTGGTAAAGGTCTTGGCTGATTTGTTCTTTGCCCAAATTTCTAGGACTTGCTCTTTTTTGAATGCTCGTAAGAACAATTCAAAATTGGTGCTGTCAATTTTGTTTTGTTCCAATAAGCTCAAAGGTGTTCCAGCCTTGGAAAAAGAAAAATTGCCACAGCTGATGCATAAAATTGCAAAAAAGCAAGGAATGAATAGGAACTTCATAAGACGAGTTTATAAGAAGAAAATGAGGAGCGTTGTTATTAAGTTGGAAATGACAATAGTTACTAAGCCTAAACGTATGTTTTCTCTAGTTTTTAATAGCTGAACACGTTTGGCAGCATTTTTACACACCTCTTTACTTTTTTTTCTAAAAACAAGTGGTCTGCTAGAAATAGAGCTTTTGAAGTCTTTTGCAGCAAAATTATAGTGTTCTCTTCTGTTTGATTTTAAAGAGGTAATAGCATGTAATATAGTTCCTGAGGCAATCATAAATATAGTTAATTTGGTTTATGGTTAATTAATCTTTATTAGTAAAGTAGTAAAACTATCTTTAATAATAGTAACATTAACTAAACTGCTTTTTACCACAAAAAAGTTCCCAATGAAACAGAAATTTAAAAAAAACTTCCATTGTCTAATGCGAATCAAGGGCTAAAAGATCAATAAATCGTACATTTAAAACAAGCTTATCTCATTTTACAAGCCTACTTTTTAAATGTTGAATGCTAAATGCTGAATTTTTAATGTTTTTTATGCTATGGAGCATTCATCATTAAAAATTCAAC
>CALDEP010000301.1 GCA_937942475.1 uncultured Aureispira sp. | reverse complement strand
CCAACATAGAATACTTTCCAAGGTATAAACTGTCCTTGCCTTTCGCCACACCATACCAATTGACACTACCAAAAGCAACGGGAACGGTCGTTAAGGATTCGTACGAAATGGATTCTGCCAACAGGTTTTGTTTCATCGCTTGGTTTACATATTGTTTTACGCCCAAAGTCAGCAACAAATAAGCTGTACTAAAGACCAATGCCCAAGCGGTATATTTATGTCTGTTGGCAGTGGTTTTAAACCAGTACAAACTCAAAAAAAGCCCCACCAACAAAGGAACCGTATACAAAGGATCTACAATATTAACACTATCAAAACTTGCTCTATAATTTGAAAAAGGCAAGAATAGCTGTGTTCCATAACTCGTAAAAGTATCCAGTAACAAATGGGTGACTAAAGCCAACCAGCTAAACCACCACGTTCGTTGAAAGGAAATTTCTTCAAATGATTTCATCCTCTTTAGAAGAAAAACGATCCCTAAAGCCGCTACAATTGTAAAGACAATCGAGTGGCTATAACCTCTATGAATACTTATTCGCTCCAAATTATCATAAAAAGGCACTAACAGGACATCCAAATCGGGTATTGTTGCTACAATTGCGCCTAAAAAAGCGCCTTTGTTCCCAAGCTTTTTACCCAATATTACTTCTCCAATTGCCGCTCCTAAAGCTGCTTGTGATACACTATCCATTTTTTTTTTTAGAATGTTAACGACACTTCAACCGAACCACATCGAAGCATTTTATCTCCAAAATAAGGGTTCTGAACAGTTTCTTCTTTACTCAACCAATTTGCTCCTTCATTATCCAAAGCCATGGGGCAATACTGGATAAACAAAGTACTTTCAGTCAAGCCAAAAACCTTAACGACCTGAACCAAGAGTTCTGAAAGAAGGGCAAAACTGGCTCTTTGACCTTCTATATTTTTTGCTTCATTTAATGCTTGGAGTTGCCCTTGGATTTTAGCCATTTTTTCCATCCAAAATAGATGCCCCTCCCCTTTTAGCAAACTCATGTCAATGCCTTTTAAGCTTTTACTCAGTTCTGAAATCTGCTTTCTTGCAGCTTCAAAATCTGTTGCTACTAGCCTTTCTTTTAAGTCCAAATAATTGTCTACAAATTCTCGTAATTTCCCTTTAAATTCTTCCGAGGTTTCGCTTTGATAATTAGGCAATTGATCTTCGGCAAGAGCCGCTTCTTTAACAGTCACCAAACGATTCATCATGCTATTTTTGTTATTTAATTGTGCGGCGGCATCCAGTCTAAAAACCCCATTCACAACCACTTCTTCTCCATCAACAAGCCCTTCTTCTATCACAAAATATTGCCCTAAATCTGTCCCCAAACTCACAACCCTAAATTCAAAAGTAGGCACCGCTACATCGGCAACTTTTACATAAACCACCGAGCGTTGCCCAGTCCACAAAACGGCTGTTTTAGGAACTGTCACAGGAGCCGAGGCGTTCTTTTGTTGATACATATTGACGGCTACGATTCCTTTTGCGAACATTTCAGGTTTTAACAAGCCCTTGCGATTACTCAACTCGACCCTAGCAGAAGCTACCCTCGTTTTAGGGTTAATAATTGGATCAATAAAACTAATTTTCGACCGATACGTTTTTTCTGGCATAACATCCAAGTTAAACGCTATCGTCGTTCCCACTTTAACCCATCGCAAGTCTTTCTCATAGACATCAAACAAAACCCAAACTTGATTCAAATCCATAATATCAAACAAAGGGCTTCCCTGCTTTACATAGTCTCCTTCTTCCACATAACGCTTCATCAAAATCCCCGAACGCTCAGCATAAATCGTTACATTCTCTTCTATCTGACCACTTTTTTCAATGGCATCAATAGTTGTTTCTGGCAGTTTCCATTGTCTGATTTTTTGACGAGCTGCTTTGTACAACCCAGGATATTCTGCCTTAATCTTGATGGCTTCTAACAACTCCTTTTGTGCATTAATCAATTCAGGCGCATAAAGCACGGCTATTTTTTGATTTTTTCGAACTTGCTCTCCCTCAAAAGAAACCAGTAAACGTTCCAAGCGTCCATTTATATGAGCAGTTTGCGTAGCCGATTTTGTGGCATCCATTTTAACTTTACCTGTTAAGAAAATTTCTTTATTCTTATTATAATCCACTGCCTCTTTGTTGTTATCAGAACGCCCTACAATCATGGTTTCCACTTGTGCCAACTTGACCGCCTCCTTCGTCATCACCAATTGAATGGGATTATCCGTATCAGAATTATCAGACAATGGAATCAAATCCATGCCACAAATTGGGCAATCTCCAGCTTCGTCTTGACGTATTTGAGGATGCATGGAACAGGTCCAAACCTCGGCTTTGCCTGTTTTTTCAATTGGGGCTTCCGTTTCATTTTTACTTATTTTCGATCTAGAATCACCTTCACTTCCCGAAAAAGCAAACCACCCAATCAAGAGTCCTACCAGTAGACTAGCTCCAGTCCAAATTATCTTCTGAAGGTTATTTTTTATTGTATCTTTCATAATTATTATTAGCTAATTAAAATAAAGGTTGAGCAAACAATCGTTCTATCTCAATCAATGATTGGTTCTGTAATAAGGCATACTCAATCAACTTTTTTTGATAATTAAGTAACATGGCTTCTAGTTTCAGAACGTCATCAAACCCTTTCGCATCAACGCTATATTGAGTTAACAATAAGTCCAAGGTTTTCTGAGTAAAATACACCTGTTTTCGATAGTGCTTCAAGTTAATTATTGCTGCTCGATATTGGGTCAAAGCTTGCTCCAACTCTACTTCCAAATAATCCATCAATTGCTCTTCTTGATGTTCCAAAGCAATTAATTCAAAAGCCACTTCTTTTACTCTAGCTTGATTTTGAGCCTTATAAATCGGCACTTGAATACGGAACATAGGCATCAAAATTCCTTGCCCATTTTGAGGCGGGTCAGCATCGGTTCGCTTGGTCAAAAAAGCATAATCTAAGCCTACGCCATAAGTTGGACGATTCTTTGTTTTTTGAAGCCCCATTTTTTCATTGGCGACCCTTTTCTTTGCTTCCAACAAGCCCACTTGTGGATTTTGTCTTCGAATCCATCCTGTCAAGGAATCTTCTGGATAAGTTAGGGTTCTCAAGACGATGGTATCCATCGTTTTAGGAAAAGGCAAGCTGTCCTCTTTTATAATTTTAGCAAAGGCTAATTCCAACACGGGCAATTTATTTTTTAACAAGTCCATGTTTGCCTTGCGATCGTTTTGTTGAAGCTTAATTTGATACACATCTGCCAAACTGCCTTTTCCTGTTTCTATTTTTTGCAAGGCCAATTGTTCCAATGTTTCCAAGAGTTTTATCTGCTTCAACTCTACTTGTAACAAAGCCTTAATGGCGCTGGCTTGATGCCAAATAGTTCGCAAATTAAAATAGAGTTCGTTTCGAAGTACTCTAGCTTCTTGAAGCTTCAAAAAGCCTTGTTCGTTGATGAGCGACTTTTGTGCTTTTAAGGCTCCAAAAGCAGGAAACATTTGAGTGGCACTCAGCTTAAATCGCTGTGCTCCCAATCGTGTTTCTACAGGCAGTATAAATACGCCTAGAGCAATGGAAGGAGCTGGCAGCTTGACCTGTGCGGTTCGCTCTCGAATGCTGTAATATTGATTAAAAACCGCTTTTAATTGAGGGTTGTTATTCGCAGCCGCCTCATAATAGGTTTCAAAATTTTGCCCCAACAAAAAAGAACTGCTAAAGAGGCAAATTGTTATTATTAAATATCTCATAAGACCTCTTTTTTATTAATTTTTCTATATAATTTAAATTCTGCCCAAGCACAGTACAAAACGGGCACTGTGAACATCGTAATCATCTGAATCAACATACCACCAAAAGAGGGAATTGCCATCGGAATCATGATATCAGAGCCTCGCCCACTAGAGGTCAACACGGGCAACAAAGCTAAAATTGTGGTTGCAGTAGTCATCATAGCAGGACGAACTCGACGACGACCTGCTTCCAACACAGCGGCTCGAATTTCTTCTACAGATTGAGGCTCATTTTCCTTAAATGATTGTTGTAAATAGGTGCCAACCAAGACGCCATCATCGGTTGCAATTCCAAATAAAGCCAAAAAGCCAACCCAAACAGCTACACTCAAATTAATTGGATTAATTTGAAACAAGTCTCTCAAGTTTGTCCCCAACATCTGGACATCTAGAAACCAATCTTCATTGTACAAACCAATCATTATAAAACCACCCGAAAAAGCAATGACCACCCCCATAAAAACCATTAAAGAGAGTGCAATAGATGAAAAATGCAAGTACAGAATTAGAAAAATACACAACAAGGCTACTGGCATCACAATCGCCAATCGTTTGCTTGCACGCACTTGGTTTTCATAATTCCCAGCAAAACGATAGCTGACGCCAGCAGGTACTTTTAGCCTACCTTCTTTAATTTCCTTTTTTAGGTAATCCTGTGCATTTTCTACTACTGTAGTTTCTGAAAAGCCCTTTTCTTTATCCAATAAAACATAGCCTGTCAAAAAGCCATCTTCACTCTTAATTGCCTGAGGACCTTGTTCATAATTAATATGCGCAACATCTCCCAAAGGAACTTCTCCTGCTCCCTTTACAGGAATCAGAATGTCTTGAATTGTTTTTGGATTTTTTCTCAAATCCCTAGGGTAGCGCACCCGAATGCCATAGCGTTCCCGTCCTTCTACGGTCTGTGTCAAGGTCATTCCTCCTATGGCGACTTGAACATAGTTTTGAACCGTTTTCATACTAAGTCCATAACGGGCCAAGGCTTTTCGATCAAACTCAATTTCTAAGTAAGGTTTACCAACAATTCGATCTGCAAAAACAGCCTTTGACTTAACGCCTTCTACCTTTTTTAAGGCTTTTTCTAATTCAAAACCAAAGCTTTGTATGGTTTTTAAATCAGGTCCCTTTACTTTGAGTCCAATGGGTGCTCGCATACCTGTTTGCAGCATGACCAATCGAGTTTCTATGGGTTGTAATTTTGGTGCTGGTGTTACCCCAGGTATTTTGGTTACAGAGACGATTTCGTTCCAAATATCATCTGGAGATTTTATATGTGCTCTCCATTGTCTAAAATATTGTCCAGCATCATCTGGAATTAATGCCCCAGATTGATCGTATACAAAATGCCCTTCTCGGTCTATTTTAAAGCGTCCTTTTTGACCGTTTTCATTCGTTTTGTATTCTGATTTATAATTGATAATATTCTCAAACATAGACATTGGTGCAGGGTCCAAAGCAGAGGCTACCCGCCCCGCCTTTCCGACCACAGCATCTATCTCTGGAATCGAAGAAACCGCCATGTCTAACAATCGAATCACTTCCTGATTTTCCTCCATTCCTGCGTGTGGCATAGTGGTAGGCATTAGCAAGAAAGCGCCTTCATCCAAACTGGGCATAAATTCCGTTTGTGTTTGTTGATAAACACGTACCCCCATCACAATAATGAAGACAGGAAGTAGCATAAACAAGAGCTTATACTTTAGACAAAAACGCAAGACCTTAGCATAGCTAGAAATGACCAATTGAAAAAAGCCTAAAATCAAGGCAATCAAAATAGTTGTAAACAAGAAATTACTAAAATTGGAATAAACAACACCTAATGGCATCCATTCTATCGCTAGAAAATAAGCAAGAATCAACGCATAAACTATATTTTTTGCATTCGCTACAATCGGTTGAATCTTGGGTGAGAACGCTTCTTTTTGCAAGGCGATTAGTTCCATTATAGCAATAAAAATCGCTAAACCTCCTGCTAGTTTTTCTCCATAAACAAGTCCTACTATTCCTAACACACATAAGGCAAGGTACATGGCTATTTGTCTTCGTTTTTTGGGATTCTCCCCTTTTTTATCAAACAGCCAATACGCCAAGGTCGGTAGAACGCTTACCGTTAAAAGAATAGAGGCTAAAAGGGCGAATGTTTTGGTGAGTGCCAAGGGTCGAAAGAGCTTGCCTTCTGCTGCAACCATTGTAAAGACTGGCAAGAAACTAATAATCGTAGTTGCAACGGCGGTAATAATAGCCGAAGCGACCTCCTTGGTTGCCCTAAAAATCGTATCGACCTTAGCTTCTTCTGCTGGGGCTTTCTCTAGGTTTTCTACAATGTTTTCGGAGAGCACAATTCCCATATCGACCATTGTTCCAATGGCAATCGCAATGCCAGACAAAGCCACCACATTGGCATCCACCCCTAAATAACGCATCGCAATAAAACACATTAAAACTGCGATCGGCAATAAACTAGAGACTAAAATAGAGGCTTTTAAGTTGAGTAATAAGATTATTATAACAATAATTGTAATCAAAATCTCTAGCGTAAGCGCCTCTTGTAGGGTTCCGATGGTTTCTTTGATTAGATGACTTCGATCGTAAAAAGGAACGATGTGCAATTTAGAAACCGTTCCATCTGCCAATGTTTTGCTTGGCAAGCCATTTTCTAGCTCCTTAATTTGTGCTTTTACATTATTAATAACCTCCAAAGGATTGGCTCCATAACGAGCGACCACAACGCCTCCAACAACTTCTGCCCCACTCTTATCTAAGATCCCTCGACGGGCAGCAGGTCCAAGGACAACACGACCTATATCTTTGATATAAATAGGATTATTATCTCGATGTGTGATAACAGATTCTTCGATGTCTTCTACGCTTTTGATGTAGCCCAAACCTCGAACAAAGTACTCCACCCGATTAATTTCCAAGGTCTTCGCCCCAACATCAAGGTTGCTGTTTCTTACGGCTTCAATCACTTGCCCCAAACTAATATCATAAGCCAATAAAAGGTCTGGATCAACATCGACTTGGTACTCTTTGACATAGCCTCCAATAGATGCCACTTCCGAAACACCACTCGCTGACGCTAAACTATATTTGACATAAAAATCTTGTATCGAGCGTAATTCTTGAGGGTCCCAACCGCCTGTTACCGCTCCGTTTTCGTCTCGTCCTTCTATGGTATACCAATAAATTTGCCCCAAGGCAGTGGCATCTGGTCCCAAACTGGGTTGCACTTCATTCGGCAACAAACCGCTAGGCAGCGAATTTAATTTCTCTAAGATTCTGGAACGACTCCAATAAAACTCTATATCTTCTTCAAAAATGATATAGATACTAGAAAAACCAAACATTGAATTGCTTCGAATCGTGCGTACTCCTGGTATTCCCAAAAGTGCGGTCGTCAAAGGATAGGTAATTTGGTCTTCTATATCTTGTGGAGAACGTCCATTCCAAGGCGTAAAAACGATCTGCTGATTTTCGCCAATGTCAGGAATGGCATCTACAGCAACAGGATCACTTGGAAGAAATTGTTTATCTATATCAAAGGGTGTCGTAACAATCCCCCAAACAATAATCATGATGACCACTAACAAAGTAATCAATCTGTTTTTCAGGAAAAATAAAATTAATTTATCTAACATAAACCGTATTAGATTTTGAAACTCCATGTATCCCTACACCAAGTCTATTTAAAACATCTTATGCACATACATAGGCATGCAGCATAAGTTTTCTAAAACTTAAAATCAAAATCTAATATTCTAACAACGGAAAGAACAAAATAAAAGGTGTAAAGGAGCTTTATTAGGAGGTGCTTTGTAAGAATAATAACGCAGTTGCTTTTCCTTATCTAAGGAAAAAAAGCGCATTACCATTGGCTCTACAAGACTAGAAACCGCAGGAATAAAAGAGATATCCCATGTAGAAACCAAGCCATCGTCTATCATAGACAATTGCTGAACACTATCATCTATACTTAAAATTGTCTTATTCTCACAACAAGGTTTTTTACTAATTTGTGGGCGGCTAGAATCACAAGATCTAGTTAGCCTTATTGGTGTTTTGTCCTTTTTACAACAATCTTTAGTTGACTGAGTATAAAAGGATAAGGTCTTTAGTTTATCTTGGCAATAATGCTGATGCACCAATACACCTGTTGTAGAAAACAACAAGGTGAAGAGATTTATAAGGTGCATGAATTGTAATAGCATTATTGGATCATTTTTTAATAAGCATTTTTACACAATAGTTCGGCAAAAAACTTATTAGATTGATTTACAGATATTTACTAGGCTTTAAGAATTCACTAAATGAGCGTAAATCAATCTAATAAGATGGTATTTTTTTTATTTTTGTTTAAAAATCAAAAAAATACCAAACTGCTATTACAAATGTAGCTTAAAAAATGTACTCTAAGTTGTATTAACATATAATTAAACCGTTTTTTGTAAAAAAACGCTGCAAACACAAGCTATTGCACCACAACCGACTTTAAATTAACAAAGCCCAAGATCCCTTCTCTGCCTAATTCACGTCCAACGCCCGATTGTTTAACGCCACCAAAAGGAATTCGAGGATCAGAACTCATCATTTTGTTAATCGCAACGGCTCCAACTTCTAATTGATGCGCAATTTCTATTGCCCTCGCTTCATTTGCAGACCAAACCGTTGCTGCCAAGCCAAAAATAGAATCATTTGCCAAGGCAATTGCTTCTTCCTCATTTTTGACAACAAAAAACGTCCCAACAGGACCAAACAATTCCTCTTCATAAGCAGGCATTCCTTTTTGAACATTACTGAGCAACATTGGATAAAAATAATTGCTCCCTTTTTTGTGCCCGCCAGAAAACTCTACCACAGCGCCCATTTCAATCGACTGATTTACTTGCCTTTGCAACTCCTCTACCAGATCAGTTCTAGCCATAACACTAATCTTAGTTGTCTCCTCCATTGGGTCGCCAACAACTACCTTTTCTAGTGCTTCTTTTAGTAATTTTTTAAATGTTTCTGCTACCGATTCTTCTACAATAAAGCGCTTAGCAGAAATACAAGTTTGTCCAGAATTATGCATTCTTGATTGGATGGCCACCTTTGCTGCTTTTGGCAAATCAGCATCTTTAAGCACAATAAAAGGATCTGAACCGCCCAACTCAAGCACACATTCCGTCAAATTCTTGCCTGCTAAAGCCCCAACTGCCTTGCCTGCTCGAACACTTCCTGTTAGTGCAACGCCATGAACCGTTTTTTGCTCTAGAATAGCGCCTACCAAATCGGTATCAATAACTAGGTTTTGAAAAACACCTTTAGGAAACCCTGCTTTCTTAAAAATATCGTGAATCAGTGCCCCACAACCAAACACATTTGGAGCATGTTTCAAAACCGTTACATTACCTGCCATCAATGCTGGTGCAGCAAAACGGAAGACTTGCCAAAATGGAAAATTCCAAGGCATCACTTGCAAAACCGTCCCTAAAGGTTGATAGGTGACATAACTTTTGGAAAATTCGGTTTCAATGCTTTCATCTGCTAGAAAATCAGCGGCATTTTCAGCATAAAAACCACAAACCATAGCGCATTTTTCTACTTCAGCAATCGACTGTTGGATTGGTTTTCCCATTTCCAAAGTGATTTGCTTAGCGTATATTTCCGTATTTTCTCTTAAAATTTTAGCCGCTTCCATAAAAAGAGCTGCTCGTTGAGCATAAGATTGTTTTTTCCATGCCTGAAAAGCAATTTCTGCTTGTTTCAACTTGTCGGAAACGGCTTCCCAAGTCTCTAAGTTGTATTCTTTTATAATGGTATTATCAACGGGATTAATCGTTCTAATTATCGTTTCTGTGGTATTCATAATATATCAAAATTTCTTTTACTTTAACCATCCAATCGGCTTTTTGCGCCCTAGATGCTTTCATTCAAACACTGATTCTTAATCAAAAAATTCCATTCAGGATGCCCTTTAAAGATTTTGGTTCTTTAACAAATCGTGTGGAGTTTAAAACATACACTATCTTTTAACAGTTATGAATTGGGATATAAGTCGTTTATTATCAAAAAAAAATAGACGACTTTCCACTTAAAACTTACGCCCCATACTGTCTAATAGAAAAGTGGTTTAACTCATTACCACACGCTTTGTCAAAGAACGAAGCTTTTTAGTTCCCACTTAAAACAAGAATCTAAAGTAGATTGTTTTCCTATCTTATTTTTAGCTGTTATTAAATAAAAATGCTACCATACAACACTATTTTTAAGGCTGGACTTTTGCAGAACAAGCAAAATCAACCTCATTCTATACTATTTAAATAGATCCTGTCCTTAATTCTTAAAAGTATTAATTACATTTTTCTGATAATAAAAGCACTGATTTTCATTACTTAAGAAATTTTAATCCTTACTTTTGCAATGCATTTTTTGAGACCAGTTCGATTTTTTAGTTTTAATTTTTCGTAAATCTATTTACTATAAACTGCAAAGCAAAGTAATTCTATCTTAAAAAATGGAATCTTTTTTTGCAAGCTGACAAACATCAACCAATAGAAATTTGTTCTTACTAGTCTCTTGAATTGAAATTTTCTTTAGAAAAGAACGTTAAATGGTAACATTCTTTTAGCAAACAACATTAAATCCTAAGAACCGTATATTTAAACTAAGTTTTTAAAGAATTAAAAAATCAATTATTACATGAAAGTCCTAAATAATCTCCTCCAATTTGGTCTACTAACTATTCTATCTATCATGGTAGTATCTTGCTCTAGTGATCAAACAGAAACAGCAGATGCCAATACAACAGACGTAGAATCAACCGAAATTAATACTCGTAGTGCTTCTAGTAAAGTATCTGCTAAAGCATATCATTATAATAGCCTAGCTACTTTCAAAGAAGGTTTTGCAGATGTAGATTTAACAACATTAGCGACATTAGAAGGTAAAAAAGTTAACTTAGTTGTATTATATGAGGCAGATGCACCTTGGGCAGAAATTTTTAGCACAGGAGTATATAAAGAAACAGGTGATGATACTTTTAATGGTTTGATGGCATCTTATGAGTTGGATATTGTTCAACAATTTGCTATTGATGAAGACAATGAAGGCTTAGTTTTAGAACCAAATGCACTTTTGGAAAATCCAGTAGAAGCAGCACGTGAATTGTCTTTAATTAAAGATGTTTTGATGGTACAAATCAAGGAAGTTCCTCAAGAAGAAGATCTTAACACAACTGCTGACGTAAACTAGTTTTAAGTCAAGCTATTTAATAGATTTTATCCCGAATTTTTCTTCTTATAAGTTAATTCGTCATAAAGTCCGATATAATAAAGCCATTATTCCCCCGAATAATGGCTTTATTATATTAAAAACCTTAGTTTTGTGAATTTAATAAGGTTAACATATTCTTATTAATCAATAAATTCGATTTTGTCCCAGCCCTTTTTTATAATAGTCTACATAATTCTTCTATTACATTGCATAGATTATTATTAATATAAAAGGTAAAATATTAAAAATTATAAATAGAATGAAACGTCTAAAAAATTTATTGGTGTTTAGCTTTTTTGCATCTTTTTTATCTGTTGCTGTTGTTTCTTGCTCTAGTAATGAAACAACAAATACTACAGATTTAGCTGCAACTACCACGAACACGACTACTGCTGTTGCAAAAATTGATTCGTCTATCACGGATACTATTATTTCGGGCACTCGTGATGTCAAACAGAACATCGCCGCAAAGTCTTATTATTACAAGAACTTAGCTTCTTTTGAAAAAGGAGAAACTAAAACTAGATTAGAAGATTTGGCTAATTTGGCAGATAAGAAGGTTAGTTTAGTCGTGCTTTATGAAGCAGGTGCTCCTTGGGCAGAAATTTTCCATTCAGGAAATTTTGAAATAACGGGCGACGACCAAATGAACGGTTTGATGGCTTCTTACAATTTACAAATTACAGCACAGTTTGTTATAAATGATTCAAATGAAGGAATTGTTATGGAACCAAACGAAATGCTTGAAAATCCACTTGAAGCAGCACGTGAATTATCAATGGTTGACCATGTATTAATGGTTAACCTCAAAGAGGTTCCTTCTACTGAAAATACGGCAACTGTTGATACGGAAAAGTAAGATCAGAAAATTTAGGCAGCGTTAAAATAAACTTAAGAGCCTTTTTTGTTTTATATTTTTTGAGTACCTTGTACATACAAAATCATTAAAATATGACCTTAGACTTAGAAATACTAGAAGCTATTTTCACGAACGAAGGTAATGACTTGAGAACCATAACAGAAGAGAATGCTGTTATGCTGGTTTTTTTACGTCATTTCGGTTGCGTATTTTGTAGAGAAGCTTTGGATGATTTCGCCAAAATTAAAACAGAGCTAAATGATCTTAATATAAAGTTGGTTTTTGTTCACATGGCAGAAGAAGCTTATGGCGATCAATACTTAAAAGAGTATGGTCTTGAGTCAGAAGAGCACATTTCTGATCCTGACATGACCCTTTATGAATACTTTGGACTACAAAAAGGAAGCTTTAGAGAACTTTATGGACTAAAAGTTTGGTCTCGTGCTATTGGTTTGAAATTTGGAATGGAAACCAAAAAGCCATTGGGAAATATGCGACAAATGCCAGGTGTTTTTCTGCTTAAAAGAGGAGAAATACTCAACAGCTTTATCCATAAATCCGCTGCTGACAAACCCGATTATTTAGAATTTTCTAAATTTCTCTGCTCAGACGCTTCGAATTCCAATTAACAATACTTCGTGTATAAATCGTATAATATTGATTACCAGCTAGATAGTCCTCGTGTATTCAAGATACTGATAATCAACCTAATGCAAGATGTACTTTTATGTTTTTTGTAAAAAAACTAAACCACGGAGTAGCAGCGTAGCTAAACTCCACGAAGTATTAAATTAATCTACTTCCAAAATAAAACCCAACACTTTTGACTCTGAAAACTCGAACGTGTTGGGTTTTCTATTTTGGCTCAATTAGAAGTTTTGTGAGCGTTTAAGATTTAGAATCCTTTTTAAGGCTATGAATTGGGATATAAGTTTTAAGTAGAAAGTCGTAAGTCGTTTATTATCAAAACAAAACATACGACTTTCTACTTAAAACTTACG
>CALDEP010000300.1 GCA_937942475.1 uncultured Aureispira sp. | reverse complement strand
TCTTAGTAAGGATCAACTTTCCAGCACTATTTAAAATTTTCACAAAAGTGGTTTCCGTTGATTCCTCAAATTCTAAAACCAACAAATCGGAAGTAGGATTTGGATACACCTTAAAAGTTGCCTCCTCTGAAATTAGCTTTTGAACACCTGTAAAGACAACTTGAGCTTCTACCGTATAGCCCCAAACATCACTTAATTTGACCACCCAATCATTGACATGGTGATTATTAGGCACATCTATTAGCATAAAATCATATACATTAACCACAGAATCCGCCGTAAGTGGAATATGTGCAAATCCATACATTGCTAAATTAGTATCTCGATCTGGTGAATTTGGAAATATCGCGGGATGATTAGTATTTTGTTGATAATAATCTGCTGTTCTATATCCATTGGTTTTGTATGGAAAAATTTTCATGCTATCACGAGCCCAAATAGAGGGTTCAAATACCGCATAACTTGCTCTTACAACTTCTTCATCAAAGACTAAACTATAAGCACCATTTGTGAATTCAAATCTATTTATATGTTGATTGTGTGGCCAATGTATTCTTATTAAAGTACTATCAGCCCAGTCGTGTAAGATTTCAACATGAGCATTATCAAGCTTACCAATAACATGAGGGTGCTCATTTGGATCAAAAAGACGATTTGGATTTAAATACTTCAACAAATTATTGTTTCCCCATTGATTGGGTACGCCACCATAATCAAAATGAAGGTGTGAAAGCGTCGTTGTTCCACTCTGACCAACAAAGCCTAAGGTATCGCCTTTATCAACCAACATACCGACCGATAATAGGCTGCTAATAGAATCTAAATGACGATAATAGATATTTATCGGAGAATTAAATACCTGAGAGCTGCTATCACATCTATATCGAATCGTTCTTCCCGAGGTCGTTAGATTGATTAAAGAATCTACTCCATCCACAATAGAAATTATCTCCGCATCACACATACACAAGGCTGGAGGATTGAACATTAGAACCCCATTATGAACTGTACGTGCCCATATATCTGCTCCTTGATGATTATCATAATTACCAATAAAACGAGGACCATAATTTTGAACAAAAAACCGCCCATCTACAGGAGGTGTATAAGAAACTGAATCGTAAAAGTCTTTTTCTATGGGGTAAATAAAATCGTAGTGCGCTGGATTTTTTTCTATTCTTGGCAAGGTTGTATCTCTATAGTTGATTGTATTTAAAACTTGACTATAAGATTCAAAAAAGAATAGGCTTAACAATAAAGACAAAGCTGCTTTTGTGAAATATTTCATTGGTTATTTAGTTAAATACTTTGGGAAAGTTAGGTCAAACAAACTTGGTAAACGCTTCAAAACCTTCTGTGTAAATTTGCAGCTTCTAAGTAAATTGGATACTTATAACAAGTAAATTTACATTACCTAGAATCAACTACCTAAGTCCGTCTCATTTGATTATTTTAAGGTGCCTAATATAATCAATTTAAGGCGTTTATTTTAGCCCCTGGCTCGCATGACCATATCACGCTTTGTTGCACATCGTTTTTAATTTTTCAAATATAGATTAATCCCACTAAAGAGAATATGAAGGCGATTAATTCTAAACCAACTCTACTCCAATGCCATTTACCCCATCTATTTAACTCCTTTGGCAACTCTTTATAAGAAATACTTGCCTCAACAAAACGCTTATTGGCTTGTTTGAAGTAAGCAAAGTAAGTTAAAAAAAAGAAGAGGGTAAATATGCCCATTAATAAAGAAAAAACATAGCCATCTAAGGTGTAGCTTACAGCATAGACGGCAGTTATAAGTGGAATTATGGTTGCAGCAATGGTAAGTGGAGCAAAAAACTGATATATTTTTCTGCCATAAATTTTATGCATTTCAAAAAAATCTTCAGAACTCATAGATTTCCAATAAGGGACCAATAATGCCCCTTCACAAATTTGTGCGCCTAAAAATATACCCAATATACCTGCAGATAAAAAATAGAATACTTCTCCAATCATTTTAGCTTAAGTTTTGAATTAACAATGTTACAAAACTCAGCTTTAATAAGGAGAAATCCTTTTACATATGTAAAAGAATAAGAATGGGCTTTAAAGGGAGGACATTTTTTTTCTAATTCTACTTAATTGCGTTTGAGAAATACTCAAATAGGAAGCAATCTGACGTTGAGAAATAATTGTTTCAATCAGAGGAAATTTTTCTCTAAGTATCAAATACCTTTGAGTTGCATCTAACAATGCCATTTCTATTTCTTTCTTTTCTTTTTCTAAAAAATAGTGTTCGGCAATTTTTCTACCAAATCGTTCAAATTCATGAAACTGATTATAAAGTAGTTCCATTTTACTATAGTCGGCGACTAAAATTTGACAAGGAGTCAAAGCTTGTTGAGCGATTTTATTTGGTTGTTCTGTCAATAAAGAAGTGTAAGCCCCTATAATAGCTGGTGCTACGAAAAACTGTTTGTTGTATTCTTTTCCATTGTCATCAATAAAATAGGCTCTAACAATCCCTTCATACAAAAAACCAATTTGTTTAGCATACGCTCCTTCTCGCACAAAAAAATCATTTTTATAAAAACTTTGGGCTTGAAATGATTCTAATAATGTGTCTATCATTTGATCACTTAATGGACTTATTTGATTTATAAAGGATTTAAGTTTTTTTTTCATTTTAAGCCTGATTATTAAGAACTTGTTGGGGATTTATATCTACTACTACGCCATTGTTATTTCCACCTCTAAATATGCATTGAATTCAAACTTCAGATAAAATCTACACCGTTTCCTCCTGCTTTCTTTTCCTTAAAAACCACCCAGCACCCAATAAGACCAACACTCCAAGACCCATTCCCCAAGCCATCCAATTCACCTTTCTTTCAATATGAATAGGCGCTGTATTTCCTATTTGAATGAAGGCAGACCAAAAAGCAGGATGTGCATAAGTATCTTCAACAGATTCTATGTACGCCAATTTAGCAGCTCTCAATGCTTTGTCTTTAGGCATACCATCAGCCAGATTATTGTATAAGGTTTTCATGATTTCAGAAGTCACATAGTCATTCACTTGCCACAAAGAAACAATCATAGCAGGAGCGCCAGCATAGGTAAACGCCTGTGCTAAAGAAGTAATTCCATTGCCCTTCTCAAAGCGACCATAACCTGTTTCACAAGCCGACAAAACGACTAAATCTGCCTTTAATTTCATTTTTGAAATTTCGTAAGAATGAATAAAATTATTCTCCAAACTGTCCCCTTCTTCCGTAAAGGCGAGGCTTGACAAAATAGGCGTTTTAGGATCCAACAAACCATGCATCGCAAGGTGAATAACCGCGTAATCGCCTGCCTTTGCTTTGAAGACTTTTTCCGAAGCCAAGTCATCAAATCCAAAAAAGCCTTTAAAGGTTCTTTCTAGGGCTTGCACTTCTCTTCTAGCAGAAGGTAAAGGAACTAAATGCCCTCGCATACGTTCCTCCGAAGGCAAACGCCAAGCCGTTTTGGAGGTATCTGGTTGAATGTCATAATTGCTTGCCATGGCTAAAATTTGACCATTATTCTTGTTTTTAGCCTTTGTTTTATGCGCTTTCCAAAGTGTTGCAGAAAAATTATAGCTGATGCTGTAATCTTTAATTAAATAATGCAAGCCCTGATATTCTGATTTTTTTTGTGTGGCAGGTTCTACCAAAAAAGCTTCAAAAGGTAAATGTCCCAACTCTCCATCTGTTACAATAATTAACTGGTTTAGATCTTTCCTGTTTTTTAAAGCAGGCGCTACTAAATTAGCATAAAACCAATAGGCAAGATCGGCATATTCACGATAAGCTAAGTCATTTTTTTTAAGTACCTCTTCATAATTACTTAAAGAATGATGCAAGGACTTGATTCGCTTTTTCAGGTCTTTATAATTGATTTTAAAATCATGGATTTTAATTTGCTCCTTGTCTATGTAAAAAATATAAAGCACAGAATCTCCAATTACATATTCCAACAAAGCTGTTTTGTCATCCATTGTGTTCTGAATGTCTTTTGCGCTAGCAGATTTATGTTTGTATTTTAGAGCAATATATTTAGGGTATTTGACCTTGAGTATTTTAGTAAAATCTTTAATTTCTTCATTTAACTTTACCATAATAGAATTCAAGCTATCCATTTCTATTGGTGGGCGTCTTTCTACTAAATTGGCTTTTAGAGTCGTATATTTTTTTTGTAATGCTTGCTCCTCTTTCGCTAAGGAATCTGGCAAATCACCAAAGAGGTAAGCACGTTCTGTTTTAGCAGCATCTAGGAGTAGAATGCCCTTATTCATTTCGGCAAAGCCAAAGGCTTTTTCTTCAAAATTCGCTGATTTAAGTTCAATAACCGTGTTTATAGCCATTAATACAAGGTCATTATTCTCTGCTAAACTCCGTAATTTATCCCCTTCTCCACTAAACTCATTGCGAACACGCTCATTCATTCGAATTCCTGTTTGAGAGATTGCATAATGAAATTCTAGCTTACTTTTTTCTCCTGTTTCTTTGTACTGAGCATAAAGAATAGACAAAAGTGTTTTGATAGAATAACTAATAGCATCTGTAGAATAGGTAAACTGATCTAAATTAACCCAATCGCTAAAGCTACTGTCCATTTTTTCGCAGCGTGCAACTATACCCTGCTGGCAGAAATCAAGGGCTCTATCCAAACGCCCTTGGGCTAGGTTATTTTGAGCCAAATTATTAAGGCTTCGAGCAAAAGAAGGATGTTTCTCCCCAAATGCTTTTTTGTAGATGTCCTTGGCTTGTAATTGCAGCGTTTCAGCCTGCTTATACTCGCCCATATCATAGTACAAACTTGCTAAACCAGTAAGATTATTGGCAAAGGAATAATGCTTGTCCCCTAATGTTTCCTTATAAATATCTTTGGCTTGCAAATAAAGGCTTTTAGCTTCTTCGTAGTTTCCCATTTTTTGGTAAGTCACCGCCAAATTATTAAGGCTTTGGGAAAATTTTGGATGCTTCTTACCAAGCGTTTTTTCATACATATCTTTAGACTGCAAAAAAAATGTTAATGCTTTTGGAGTATCCCCCATCCGATGGTATAAGGTTCCTAGATTGTTCAATACATCAGCAACAGCAGAATGTTCTGCTCCTTTTGTCTTTATTCTTATCCTTTTAGCCTGTAAAAGTAAAGGTTCTGCTTGCTCATAATTGCCCATTTTTTGATACAATGAAGCCAAATTATTAAGACTATTAGCAAAGCTGAAATGTTCTTCCCCCAAAGCATTGGCTTGTATCGCTTTCGTTTCTAAAAAAAGAGGCTCTGCCTTTTCATAATTGCCCATTTTATAATATAAAATTGCCAAATCATTAAGATTTTCTGCATAGCTAGAATGCTCCTTACCAAGGGTCTTAGCAGTGATTTTGAGTGCTTCAATTAATAAATTTTCTGCCTCAACATACTTATTCATATTCTCATAGAGAGAAGACAAATTACTAAGACTGATTGCATATCTAGGATGATCTTTGCCCAAAACCTGGGCTATTATTGTTTTTCCGTCAAGTAAGAACGTTTCGGCTGCTTTGTATTTCCCCATTTTGGAATAAAAAAAACCTACATTACTGGTGTATTCAGCATAAATAGAATCCATTTCCCCAAAATCAGAAATTGCTTTTTCCCTAGCTGCCATCATAAAAGAAAGGCAAGTATTGTAATCCCCTTTCCCATAAGGAATCATAACAAGACTATCCAATTCCACATAATCCAACGCTAAGTATTTTTTATACTCTTGGGCAAATGAAGCGGAAGCATTAAAGAAAAATAGTAGAAAAAATAGCAAGTAAGAGCGCTTCATAGAAGGTCATTTTTTTTGTGGAACGTGTAATTTGAATTCAACTTCAAAGTTAAACAATAATTTCGCATAAAGGGTTTGTGCAAAAAGCCTTGGATTATTCTTAACATCAAAAGAATATCTATTTTATTTATCGCTTACAAAAAGGCTGGATTATTTCCCTCACGCTCTACACCGTCCAAGCCAAAACCTCCCCTACAGTCTCCCCTTTAAACTCCTTCACCATGCCCAACAACTCCCCTACAACGACACGACAATCATAGGTCTCTGCTCGTCCAGCTTCCTTTTCTGCCCGCAACAGGAATGAAGTCCATCTCTGTATTAGTTTGATTGTTAGACACCTATGTAGTGCATTGGTATTCTTGGCGAATAAATTAAGAATAAGCAATATTAACAGGGCAAATTTTCAATAAGATAGAGGGTGAAATAATTTGATTATGTGTTTAGTGTTTTTTTGTTAAGGAAAAAAATAGCCTAATTTTCAAGGTGATAAATTTAGGTTATGTACTAAAAAGGCAAGAATAGAACAATAAAAGGCAAGAATGTACATAGCGAAAAGGGGGGTATAGTATATCTTTATAATTGAAGATAGAGGATAAAATTTTTGGTTATCAATAAGTTTTATGATGTAATAGGTAGCTCATTGAACTCTTATGATTGAGAGTAGAATCTCTTTCTGTTTTCCGTCCCCTTTTAAAGTGAAATTCCCATTTATTTTTTAACAATAAAAATATATAAATATGGATTTTACATTACATTTTTTTAAAAGAAAAAAATACTATGTTCTTAGCATTGTATTGATGTTTTTTTTGAGTAAAAATACACTTAATGCACAGTGTTTAGGATGTACTATTGCTCCCCCTTCTTCAGGGAATTTTACAGCTCTGGCAGGAGAAACTTACTGCTTTAACTCTAACGCTAATCTTTCGGATGTAATACTACAAGATGGTAGTAAAATATGTATTTCGGCAGGAGTTTCTTTAATTATTAATAATAATATACAAACTCAATCAACGGATACGGTTACTATAATAATCAATGGTTTATTACAATTTAACCAAGTACCAACTATCAATGCAAAGTTAGGGCTTGTTGTTCATTCAACAGGGCACCTTAAAGTTGGAAGTACTGGAAACAATAATCTATCATGTAATGGTGCTAATACTAATATTGAGGTAGATGGAGTTATGGATTTAGGAGTTTTAAATTTTCAAAATTCCTCGTCTAGTAACTTAGTTGAAATAAGAGAAATAGGGACGATGAATATAGGTGGCAATATTAATATTTCAGGTGGAACTTCTTTTTATAATAAAGGTGATTTATTTATAGGTGCTAGTTACAATAATAATAGTACCAGTATTTTTATCAATTGTGGTTTAATGATATCAACCGCAGGATTTAATATAGGTGGAGGAACAGTAGATAATACAGGTCGTTTCTTTGTTCCTACTGGATCTGTTGATTTTGGTAATTCTACGGGGAAGTTTTATAATAAGGGATACACAGAAGTAGGTAATACCTTAAATATTAACAGCTCAAATCATTTATATTATAATGAAGGTTTACTTCGCACGCTTAATATACAGGGTGATGGGAAACTGGAAGGGCCTTCAAGTGGTGGTATGGGATATATAGAAGTAGGTAATCGACCTAATTTAAACTCAAATGTAATTGGGCCTAATCTTGATTTTACTTATTACAATGGAACAACTGATAATGGGGATGGTAGGCCAACAGCCAAACCAGGAGCAGGGCAGAATGGGACAAATATAAACACAAATAGACAATGGGTTTTTGGTAATTTTAATGGCTCTTTTATAGATGTTAATACCATTTCATTTTCTTGTAGAACTATTGGTAATTGTACATCTCCTGTTGATACTACAGGAAGTCCTTGTCCTAATTCAGATGGTTCTGCACCAATCACTATAAACCTAGATCAAGATAATGATGGAATTTTGGATGTTGTAGAGAGTTTTGGAGGCGATAGTGACGGGGATGGAATAAGAGATTATGAAGATCCTGATTTTTGTGCAACAAATTTTGAAGGTATTAATGGTTGGAGTTGTGGAATTGATGGATTACCTGATCCAGATGATGATTTAGATAATGATGGAATACCGAATTATGAAGATCCTGATTTTCCAACTTGTGGAGGTATTGTAAATGGAGTGTGTTTAACACTTGATTTAGATGGGGATGGGATACCAAATCATATAGATTTAGATAGTGATAATGATGGAATACCAGACCTTGTAGAGATAGGAGGAACAGATACGAACGGAGATGGAGTTCTTGATGATTTAACTGATACAGACAAAGATGGATTGGTTGATCTTGTAGATAATAATGATACAGATGGCCCTGAAGGTGTGAGTGCATGTAGTCCTCAACCGAGCTGTTTGAGAGCTAACTCTACATCTATTTTGTTTGATACCAATGGAGATGGAGTCTTAGATAACGAGGTGGATACAGATGGAGATGGAATCTTAGATTATATAGATCTAGATTCAGATAATGATGGCATTCCAGATGTAGTAGAAGCAGGAGGAACTGATGCAAACGGAGATGGACGAATTGATAATTATATAGATGTAGATGCTGATGGTTTTAATGATGTTGTAGATGGAGATGTGGGAAATGACGGAACTATAGAAAATTTAGGAAATGTCTTGCAGTTAACAGGAGCAGATATAAATGGAGATGGTATACCAGATAGTTATCCAAATGATGATTTAGATGGAGATGGCATTCGCAATCAATTAGATTTAGATGCAGATGGAGATGGAATCTTGGATGTACTGGAAGCAGGTGGAACCGATGCGAACAGAGATGGAATTGAAGATGGTTTCATAGATGGAGATGGCGATGGTTTTAATGATGTAGTAGATGGCGACCCAACCAATGCTTTAGTTACAGGAACGGATACAAATGGAGCAAATACAGGCAACGCAACAACTGTAACAGGTGCAGATACGGATGGGGATGGTGAACCAGATACTTATCCAAGTGATAACTTAGATGGGGATAATAACTACAACTTCTTAGACATAGATGCAGATAACGATGGAATTGTGGATAATACAGAAGGGCAGGCGACTTCTAACTATGTAGCAAGAAGTGGATCTGACGCAGATGGAGATGGAATAGATGATGCTTATGATAACGACGATGCAAATTTTGGAGGAGCTGGTTCAGGCATTGTACCAAACAATCAAGATGGAATAGATAATCCAGATTACTTGGACTTGGATACAGATAACGATGGCATTACAGATGTGATTGAAGGACATGATACGAATGGGGATGGAGTAGTGAATGGAGCGGATGTGCCAAATTCAAATACAGGATTGTCAGGAGGACTAACAGATGCAGATGGAGATGGCTTGTTAGATGGTTTTGATAACAATACAGCAAGTGCAGATCCAACGAATACTTCTTTAATCCCAAATAGTCATCCAGATGCAACCAATGGAATTACTTTAGAGCGAGATTGGAGAGAAGGAAATAGAACTTATGTTGTTAATGATGTAAATACAACACCATTGAATGTGACAGCAAGCGGAAATGTATTGACAAATGACTATGATCAAGAAGGAAATACCCAAACGTTAAGTGGGAATATTGAGATAGATACAGATGGTGATGGAGCACCAGAAACAGGAGCAGCTTTAGGAGTAGGAGTAACTGTAGGTGGAGTAAATGAGGATGGAAGTGCGAACATTAGTGCAGGAACATTGACTCAAAATGCAAATGGAATTTATGACTTTGTTCCAACAGCAGGATTTATAGGAGAAGTTACTTATCGTTATCAAGCTTGTGATAATGGAAGTCCTCAAGTTTGTGCTGTAGCAGAGGTAATAATAGATGTTGAACCTGCACCAACAACGGATAATGGAGAACTCGCTTTAGCACCAGATGTAAATACAACACATGGAGATTTGGCAGTAAGTGGTCAAGTATTATCGAATGATAATGATCCAGATGGTGATAATATTTTAGTAACAGGAACGATAGTCGTGGATACGGATGGAGATGGAGTAGTGGATGCAACAAGACCACTAAATACATTGGCGACAATAGCAGGCGTAGATGAAAATGGTAATCCAGTCACTAATGCAGGAAGTTTAACCCAAAATGCAAATGGAACTTATACTTTTGATCCAGTAGCAGACTTTGTAGGTGTAATAGAATATATATATACTGCATGTGATGATGGTACACCTATTACTTGTGAACAAACAACGGTAACTATTAATGTGTTACCAAGCTTGTATAACAGTACCAATGCAATAGATGATGAAGAATTCATGGATAAAGGAACAACTTTGACAGACAATGTATTGGTGAATGACAGTGATGTGGAAGGAGACAACCAAGTAGGCGGTGTTTCTTTAGTAACAGGACCAACAAATGGTAGTTTGATTTTAAATGCAGATGGATCCTATAGTTACACACCAACAAATGCTACTTTCGTAGGAAACGATGCATTTGTATACAGTGTATGCGATAATGGAACGCCTCAAATGTGTGATACAGCAACCGTCTATCTTACCATATTAGATGTAAATAAGGATTATAGTGAAACTGGCGTATATGGAGTAGCATGGCATAGAGCTATGAGAGATGGGAATACAGATAATGTATTAGACGGAGGAACAGATGTATGGTTAGGGTCACAAACAGATTTTGAAACAGGAAGCTTAGCATTGGATAACTTTGATGATGGAATAAGCATAGGAGCAGGACCAGGGCAGTTTCCTACAGCAGTTTTAGCGAATCAAGTATTTAACTTGGATATAACCCTTAACTCTACAGTTGCAGATAATGTGTTTTATGGCTTATGGATTGATTGGAATAATGATGGTGCTTATGATGATTTTTACACAGGAAATGTAGCAACGGCAAGTCCAACAACGACAACAGTGGCAGTAACAGTACCGAGCAGTTATAACGGAACAGAAACAGTCAATATACGTTTGAGAGCCGATGATGATGTTTTTGTTATTGGAGATTTTGCAGGAGGGAGAACAAATGGAGAAGTAGAAGATTACCAAGCTTTAGTAGTGGACTTACCTGTAGAATTGTTGTATTTTACAGCAAAACTAAAAGATAAGAATGTAGGGGTATTGAATTGGGCAACAGAGAATGAGTTAAACAATGCAGGATACGAAGTAGAACATGCATTGCCAACAGGAGGAATTCCTGTTTTTGAACAGATAGGCTACGTAAATGGAGCTGGAACAACAGTATTGCAACAATTCTATAATTATGAGATTTCACGTTTAGTATCTGGTGTACATTATTTTCGTTTGAAACAAGTTGATTTGGATGGAACGTATGTTTATACTCAAATTAGAGCGCTAAGAATAGAAAGAGCATTAGTACAGAAATTATTCCCAACAGTTTTACACAAAGGGAGTAATACGGTTTATATCCAAGTAGAAAAAGATGATAATTATAAAATAGAAGTTATCACAGGATTAGGACAAGTTGTAGAGTCTTATACAAATCAACTACAATCAAGTGCTTATCATGAATTGGTGTTAGATATCAATCACTACGTATCAGGAGTTTATTTTATTAGAGTGAGTAATAATACAAATTCATTTACTGAAAAAATTCGAATAGAATAATAATACAAGTAAGTTATCCTAGAATAGATTGACAAAATAAGAGAAGGCTTCAACTAAATTTAGTTGAAGCCTTCTCTTATTGTAATGCGCTTACTTTGAGTATAAAAATATAGATATAAGTTGCGTTTGAAGTTTTGAGCCATGCTCAGCAATCAAGCCAGCCCGATCCAAACCATTCACGACCTGCCTCGCCTTATAAAAGTCCAGGTTCTGCTCATTAATAAAATTACTCAAGGGAAGTTCAGTAAAAGAACCCTTCATCATACCATAAACCAAAATACGAGCCGCATAAGTCGGTTCCAGCGCCAGCTCAGGCTGATTGACAAAATCAACCTTTAGTACTCGAGACATCTTCTGATAATTCTCCTTCCAGGTTAATTGAACAAAACCACGGCCAAAATAACCAGAGGACCAATATTCATTTTGTAAGTTGTAAAGTTCCGTTTGGCTAGACGAAGCTCGTCGTTCCTGGATTGGTCGAAAGTTGCTTTCATGTCGAGCCGTTGCCAAGATATAAGCCAATTTATTTTGATCCCCATCGCCATAACGATGAAAAGCGGCCACGATCTTACGAATGGCATCTTGCTGTGTTTCGTCCATCATTGACAATCTTATTAGAAAGGTGCAAATAAATCATAGTCGTTTCAATCTTAGAATGCTGTAAAATCGACTTTAAGATATGCAGGGGAATCTTAGAAGCCAAATGAGTGGCAAAGGTATGCCGAGCTACATGGCTACTGATCGCTTTATTGATTCCAGCACGAGCCGCCAATAATTTCAGCGTTCGATTAAAATACTGATTGGTGTATTTATGAAAGACCATACTCCAAAGAGAATGCCTCCAGAGCGTTTACTTGCCGTCTAATTTAAGCATTGTATTGGAAGGTGTTTGGATGATCAATGACTTGCTTGAGTCGTTTGCTCCATTGAAAGGTAGTAATATAAATTCCTGTAGAAAAGAATTTACAATTTCCTTTGATATAGGCTCTAATTTGGACAAGTCCCGTTCCGTTTTTTCTAAGTTTGTTCTTATAATTGTGAACAACAGTAAATTGTATCATAGTTTGTTCTTTTAATAGAAAGCTACACAAAAAGCATTCTATTTCCTTCACGCTCTACACCGTCCAAGCCAAAACCTCCCCAACAGTCTCCCCTTTAAACTCCTTCACCATGCCCAACAACTCCCCTACAACGACACGACAATCATAGGTCTCTGCTCGTCCAGCTTCCTTTTCTGCCCGCAACCAATCTTGCACCTTCATCAAAGCAGGAATACAAGTATGTCGTTCTTTTCCTTGCAACTTTGCCAACTCAAAAGCAGCCACAAAATGTTCTGTCAACAATTGACCTTTTTTCTTAACAGAACCTGTTTGCAATTGAATTTTCAAACCATTTAGAGCGTGCCTAGCGGCTTCCTCAAAATAGATTTTTTGTTCTGTATTATCATCAATAGAAAAGGCTAATTCTAAATACGTTTGCGCTAAATTGTGCTGTGCAATTGGCAACTGATCGGCATCACCAATCGCTGTTTTAATTTCCACCCCTTGTGCACCATAATAAGCCCCGTCTTTTAGCTTTTGCATTTGGCGCAAAGCAATACCTTTGTTTACCAACAAGTTACTCAAACTAGATTGACTAACTCCTGGAATTTGTAAGGCTTTATTATAGCTATTTATCGCCCCCTCAGGATTTCCTTCCCACTCTTCATAATTCGCTAGAATATTGTGAGAACGAATCGTTTGATCGTTGTTCCTAATCGCATCAAATTTACTGTACAACAAGGCTTTTGCTTCCGCAATAATTAGTTTACCTTCTGCCCTACGCCCCTCCAATCGTCCACTAACAATTGCCCAAGAGATATTCAAATTAAGATCTATTAAGGAATTATCTTCTAGCACAATTTTTTGATCTTTCCAATCTTGTCGAATGTCCAATAGACTCAATACAGCCGTTTCAAAATTGCCTTGTCGTTCTTGGATTCGAGCTTTTCCCACTTTTCCTCTAAAAGGAAAAATTCGCTCAATGTAATCCAATGCCAAATGGGCATTTTCATACATGGCTGCTCGTTCAAATATGGTGGCTAATTTTAATAACAAATCCACTCCAATAATGCGATAAACATCTTCGTTCATATCCTTGGCTGCGGACTCGCTTTCGATCACTAAATTCCAATATTGTTTTAGTATTTTGTATTGCTCGGAGTTATGAATCACCGTCACAAAAAAGCGAATGGCAGCTAGCCGATGTTCTTTATAAATACTTTCTTTTTCTTGGGTACTGCTCAAGCGAAGTGCTGCAACGGGATCGTCCAAAAGTGTTTGGAGTTCTTCTATTTCTGTTTGCAAAAAAGAAGTCATAAATTTCATTTCTTCTTCTATGGCTTCTTTTTCAAGGGCAACAACGGACTCCGCAACTTCCCAAACATCATTGGTATATCGCAAGGAAGGAGAAAGAATTCCGTAGTCGTTCACACAACGACTGGCAAATAAATCAAGTGATATTAATTTGCTTAAATCTTCATCTGAAAACAAGCGTTCTTTGAAGCGGTCCACCAAAATTTTCACCAAAGGCAAAGAGACGGCATTTTTGAGCACACCATCATTCAAATTTCCAGTTACATTTCGCCACTGTGTTGGTAAATTAGCCGTAGAGGCAAAAACATACACCGCCAACAAGCTCTTTTCCCACGTTTCTAAATAGTCATAAGCAATGGGTTGAATACTTGTTGTCGCTTCTTTTAGTCCCAAATCTTCCCATTCCAAACTTGCTTCTACTTCTTTTTGAAAATAGTTTTCGACCAACCTCCGCTCGTCAATCCGAATATGCAAAGCCATTTCTAATTTTACATCCAACAAGGCAGGAATTAGGCTTTTTCCAACCCAATCGTGTTGCTCATTCGCTAAATCTGGATTCCAAATTTCAACAGAAGAAATGTATTTCTTGTCTTTCAAAAAGCTCAACAAAAGCACCAAACGCTTTCGCAACTCTTCTCGATTGGAAAAACGTTCATTCAAAGCTTGCACAAATCCTTCCTGCTCTCCTGTAAATAAAACAGGAAAAAAGTAAATGATAAACATGGCAACAACAGCATACAAAACAGCCGATTCATTCATTCGAAGACCAAATACAGTTGGACTATTTTCGCCTAAAAACACCCAATTAATCACCAAGTCACCCCATACGGTTATCAATCCAAGAAAAACAAGGGTTAAAGCAATGGGAACTAAAAGCAAAAGAGATGGAATTCGTTGTTTGAGTTGTAATACAAAATAATACATCCAATCTCGTTGCCGAATTAGCTCAAATAAAGCATCTTGAACATCCGAAAACTTATCCTCTGGATACAGGTAAATAGATATTTTTTTACTTCCTTCATCTAGCGCCACACCAGGCATATTTTCCTTATGCACAGGCGATTGCCATAAACGACCACCGTCTATCCGAACATTAAGGTCACGATTATATGCTGAGAAATCCTTTTCTTTCATAAAAGAGATTATTAGGAATGAAAATGCTATTACTTTTGATATTGCGCTCGAACACCATCTAAATCTTCCAAAGCCTCTAAATGATCTTTATAATAATCAATCATCAATGTTTTTCCATCGGCTAAATAAGTGGTGGCATCATACATTTTGCCAAAGGCTTCGCTAATTCGATAAGCTCCCACACGAGCATAAACAATATCTCTCCACAAAGGCAGTAATCGAGCATTATCTCGAACGAGCCATCGAGCATCTAAAGGCGATTCATAGACATGACACATTCCTAAGTCTTCTCCCGTTTCAAAATCACAATAAGGAACCTCCGAACGTTTGTAATAACGTTCTCTAGAATCCAAGTTTTCCAAATCACTTGCATTGGCTTCAAAGCTCAATCCATTAAACTGAATGCCTTCAGCAGGTTCTATATTGGCTGCTCCTATTTCTGTATGATCTGTTCTCAACCGATTATCAGCTTCATAATGATCGGGCAAAAGATTGAACAATCGACGATAGTTTTTCACTATAATTGGCGTGAACTTCTTATCGCCACTAACCGTATCGCCTAAGGATTCTTGTAATAACAAGGTTCCAAAACCTACAATAACTACTTTATTATTTTCCATCTGATTTATTTTATTTAATGCTCTTTTCTACCTAGAGAATAGCACGATCTATAGACTATTTATACTTAAATATAAACAGAACAAATAATAAGACGAATTAATCCGACAAAATCATTCTTACAAATTTATAAAATATAAATCAAACGATTATTTATAACCATAAAATTACAGATGAGTAAAATTAATAACAAATAAAGTAATTATTTAAATTTCCAATAATCAAAATCTTGAATGAAAATTTTAGAAATATTCCTAGCATCATCAATACCTCTGTGATGTGTCCCTTCCATTGAAATGTGTTCTCTTTTCAAAGCGCTTTTCATTCCAATGGGTCGAGACAAATTGTGAATGTCTGCATATTGATGTTTCAAACTAATGTGCTGCTTTAGCCAGCTTGTATCCAAGCCGTGCAAATTGCAATCCTTTTTGAATTGTGTGCGATCATAGAAACCCCAAGAGCACAAGTAATAAGCGTCTCCAAAAGATTCAATCCAGTCTAAAAAATCGTTCAA
>CALDEP010000299.1 GCA_937942475.1 uncultured Aureispira sp. | reverse complement strand
AACATAGGCTATCTTTTAACAGTTATGAATTGGGATATAAGTTTTAAGTAGAAAGTCGTAAGTCGTTTATTATCAAAAGAAAACATACGACTTTCTACTTAAAACTTACGACCTATACTGTCTAATAGAAAAGTGGTTTAAATATTACCACACGAGTTGTCAAAGAACGATGAAATTTAGTGGTTATTTTCTGTTCCTCTGCCCTATTTGCCTATTAGCTTCAATGATTAAATGCGCTCAATCATTGAACTTGGAACCCAACCAATCAAATGGTTTGGCAATTTAATATGCGTCCAGCTGTCTCGCTCTTCTAGGATCGCTACTTTTACGCCTTCAAAAACCAACTCAATTTCTTTGCTAGATAGCTCTGGTGCTTGGCGCAAGCCAATTTGGTCATTGATCACAATGGCTGTATTAGGGCTGGCTTCTATCCCCTTTTTTTGAAAACCCCAAATCAAAGGCAACAGACTGCAACTAAAAAGAACAATGGCTAAAATCTTATACATCGACTGGTCTTTCCATTGCCAAGCAACAGTAGCGCCAACAGCACTAAAGATGAAGATTAAAAATAACGCCGCCCAATTAGCAGAACTTAAAGAGTCTACTATAGTATTCCACCACTGTATAACAAATAAGGATTCTGAGCTTTGGTAAGTATCTCCTATTCTTTGTTGAGCTGCCTTTAAATTATGTTGGGCATCTGCTTGTTTAGGAGCAATTTTTAGCGCTCGTTCAAATTGCACGATAGCCAAGCCCAATTGTTTGTTATTATAATAAGCCAAGCCTAAATTATTGTACAATTCGGGCGAAATCATTTCCGTCTCTAGGATTTGCTCATACAAGTCTATTGCTACTGAATATTGGCTATTTTCTTGCGCTTGAACCGCTTTAGCAAAAGTAGTTGCTGTTGAGTCGGCAGCAAAAACGCCTTGTGTTACCAATAAAAACAATAACACATACCCACAAAACAGGGAATTATTTTTCATCTCTAATGGTATTTTAGCTCATTAATTGAATTAAATCCGTACTCTCTTGATAGACTTTTTCCATAGAATCGCTATTGGTTAAGCCTGCAAACAAGGCCATTTCTGAAGTTTGTAAAATACCTACTAAAGAATCAATTTTATCAGCGGCAATGTCTTGTGCGGCTAATTTTTGGCGAACATTGTCTTTTGTTAATTCAACCGTAGAAATATTGTATTTATCACTAACAAAGCCCAATAAGGCTTTAGATATTTCATTAAAAAACAACTTAGAATCACCTTGATTTAAAGCAGTCTTGGCGGCTTGAAGGCGTATAGCAGCTTCCGAGCCTGCATTATCGCGTTTTCGATCCTTGTCAGAAATATTCCCCAAGGCAGCTTGTTTTTTCTTCCATTGCAAGAAACCAATCAAGCCCAAAAAAGGAAGTAAACTTAATACCCAAAACAAGAAGGAACCCAAGAAAAAACCTTGTTTTTCTTTTGTAAATTGAGCACTAGTTAATGGAGCTTTAAATCCAATCAAATCCTCTGATTTAATGGCTTCTACAACCAAAGGAGTATCTCCTGCGGCATCTCGTTCGGCTTTGGTAGGCAATTTGCCAGTTCCAGGACTAACATCAATGGTGATGATGGTATCTATGGTAATAAATTTCTTTTCTTTTGAATCGAAATAAATAAACTTAGGGTTCACGGTAAAGCTTCCTGTTGCTTTTGGTGTTAAAACATATTGAAACTCTTTAACCCCTCCCAATAAGCCACCGCCTTCTCGTATGTCTTCATTAACATTTGGTTTAAATTGGTCAAAATACTTCTTATCAGCGCCTATATTGGGTGTTAAAACCTGTTTAATATCTCCTTGACCTCGAATACGCATCGTCAGTTCTACGACATCGTCTGAAGTAATTTTATTTTTTGAGACATGGGTTTGCATTTCATAATTTCCTACGGCTCCAGAGAATCCAGAAACAGCACCGCCCAATTCGCTCACATTTAATTCAACGGGCAAACTTTTAATTGTATAGGATTCTAAAGAAAAGGGATTAAACATGCCTCTGCCTCTATTGGAAGTTATTCCTATATTAATAATGGCAGGTTCCACGATAATGACGCCAGGCTTAGAAGGAAAAACGACGATTCGTCGAATCACTTGGGTATAATATTGATCCCCTTCAACAACAACAATCTCTGGACGGTCTGCAAAACTTCTAAGATAATGTGAATACATATTCTCAAAAGTAGGCTCCTTAACCATTTCCGTTTGTTCAATGCCCACTTGTGTATAAATACGAATATCTACCGTTACTTGCTCTCCAACGACGGCATCTGTATTGCTCAATTCCGTTCGCAAAAACACTTTTCCTGCCAAATCAGCATTATCATCTGTGCTAGGTCGATCTACTACTTTTACGGTTACCGCTTTACTTTTTAAGGTTTTGCCTGTATTGGTAATCACTTTGGCAGAACCAATTTTGTAGGTTCCTGGCTTATTGGCAACAAGATAATAGCTATACGATTCATTGGTTGAACTTCGTCCATTAACATAAGAAAACGACTGCCCAATATTTGGACCTTGAGCTTGTAGCCCATTAAAGCTAGGCGGCTCTATCTTTTTAACTTTCGCATTTCTTAATTGAAAGGTAACCTCAAAAGGATTGCCTACTAAGACCTCTCGTCCGTTGCAAATCGCCTCAAAGCTCACTTTTTGTCCCAAACTCAAAGTAGAGGACAGCGCCAAAAGTAAAAATAAAAGTATATAGGATAATTTAGTTGCCTTCAAATCTAGTGGAATAATTTAATTCGCTTGTTGAATTGTTTTCTAATGAAGCTGTTTAAAATAATAGTTCGTTAACCGTTTATATTTTGTAAACCTTTTCTTTCTTTTTTGGCTTTTTTGCTGGAGATGGTTTCGAGTGATATTCTGGTGGTAATGCCTTAAACATATCGTCCATTCTTTGTCTAGGATTACTTTCTTGGTTAAAGAAAGGATCGTTAAAAAATGGATTGTTTTGAAAAGGGTCCTGAAAAACATTATTAAAAGAATTGCTTGTCTTTGGATGCTCAATTTCTTCTACCACAACAATCGCAAGATCTTCCGATAATAAGATGCCTGTTTCTGTCTCAATACTACTTGCTAGTATATTATAAACCCCTAAATCAGTGGGTTGCAAAATATAGGTATAAGACATCGACTGTGTCATATCTCCATTGATAATCGACATAGATTGACTTGTCATCGGTCCTGCCAACAATTGAAATCCTTCCAAGGCGGGTGGTTCAAAATTAGCTATTGCTTTTCCATTTTTCAGGGTGAATTTTAGTTCAAACTGCTCATCGAGGGCAATCGTATCGTATGCCACTTCAACAAAAAAAGTACTCGTTTTTTCTTCTTGAGCAAAACATGAAAACCCTGTTAGTAATCCCAACAGGATTAAAAATAGTTGCTTGTTCATAGTTTTCTAGTTTTGAAAGTATCTACTAATATTTGTTCTTTTATCATCTAATTTTAAGCAAAAAACAAGCTCAAACGCAAAAAAAAATGTTGCTTAACAAGGTTTTAACGCAGAAGGCTCCAAGTTTGGCTTAAATAGAATTTACTACCAAGCTTTTTCAGGCTTTTTAGTTTTAGAGCGTTTGCGTTTCATCAGTTTCTCTTGCACCTTTTTATCGTCCTGCTCTATAATTTCCAACAAGCGATCTACTTCATCTTTTGACAATTCTTTCGGATCTAGTTGTGAGGGATCCTTTTGATTTTCATTATCAATAGGCTCATTATCTTTTGGCTTTTCAGAAGGATCGTCTTTTTCATCTTCCTTCTGATCTTCCTGATCTTTTTTGTCTTGTTGATCTTTGTTTTCGTCCTTATTCTGGTCTTTGTTCTCGTCTTTATTTTGATCTTTGTTCTGATCCTTATCTTGCTGTTGTTGCTGCTGGCGCAATAATTTGTACGCTGTTGCTAGATTGTTTTTAGCATCATAATCTTGTGTATTATTACGCAAAGCATTTTTGTAAGAATCAATGGCTTCCTCTAAATGCTTTTGTCCTTCTTCATCCAACATTGCAGGTCCTTCCCCTTGCTGTTTCATACTACCTTTTGCCTGCGCCAATCGAGCATTTCCTAGATTGTACAAGGCTTGTGCTTTTTCCTTTTTATCGGTAGCAGCACCCACCGCATTTTCATAATGAGTCGCTGCCTCATCGTACTTTTGGCGTTTGAACAAACTGTTTCCAAGGTTGAAATTTCCTTTTAAAGAACTACTGTTGCTCTCTAAGACCTTTTCAAAGTTTTGAGTCGCTGTTTCAAAATCTCCTTTTTCATAAGCGACCGTGCCATCCAATAGCGACTTATGTTCAGATTGTGCTACTGTAGAATGACTAATAAATAATACTAAAATCAGGCTCAAGTATTTCATCATAATCGTTCTAGTTTTATTAATTTCATTGAATAACTGCAAACATAAACTGTTCTAAAACAACTTATACTGTTTTCCGTACAACTTTGACTTTTCCAGCTCTAATAACAATCGTTTTGCCTCTAAGCCATGCGCAAAACCTGTCAAACTACCATCCGTTCCAATCACACGATGACAAGGGGCAATAATTCCAAAAGGATTATTACCAACACAACGCCCAACCGCCCGAACGGCTTTTTTAGTACTTACCTTTTCGGCGATTTTTAAATACGTAGACGTTCGACCATAGGGAATATTCAAAAGTTCATTCCAAACTTTTTGCTGAAACACTGTTCCTTGCTCTAGTTTTAAATCAACTGAAAAACGCTCTAAGCCATCGTTAAAATAAGCATCTAATTCGTCTACACACAGTTGCATGTAAGCTGGTAATTGCCCTGCAAAGTCGCTTGATGTTTCATCAACAGTGATCGACATGATTTTATTCCTACTTCCTGTGATCACCAAACGTCCTATAGGAGAATTGTAATAGGTCTTCATAGATTTAAAATCTTATTTAGGAGGAATTCCAGGTTCTCCACTATTAAAGTAACGTTTGAGTAAAATTGGAGCGAAGTTGCCGACATATTTGCTAATCAACATAATCATAGCACGTGCTTCTGCCACATCCAAACCTTCTGCTACTCTTGTTCCTTTTAGAACTACTTTTTCTCCATGCACAGAAAAGGCAATACCACAAAGTTGCAAATTAATTTGTAACAACTCCTTAAATAAAACGGTTTGCGATTCTTCAGGAATTTCCATAACAGGAGCAACAACTTGCAAGTAAGCTACTTTCTCTATGGGATCATTCCAAACATCAATCCAAATTGTATATTCTCCTCGGTGCAAGGTCCATTCGCCTTCCTGTTCTCCTCGAAATTTAGCTGGGTCCAAGCCAATTTTAGTAATTGCTTGTTCAACTGTGTTGTAGTATTTTTTTAAATTTAACATTCGTAAATTTAGTGTGCTTTAAATTTTGTGGTTTCTAAATACCTACCTTCAAATGACCGTTCTAAAAGGGTCTTTATTTCAGCCTAGATACTTCCCTTATTTTTACATCTCAATGCCTAAAGTTTAGTAAATTCAATACTCTTTTTAAGTTTAGTAAAGAATTGACAAGGCAAAGTGCTATTTATTGCTTAAAATTATGAAAAGAATTGCATATTTATGTATATCAATGCGCTAATGTTTTCTTAAAACTACAAATACTAGTTTTCTTAAGATTAAATAGTCTTTATCACAAAACAAAGTACCTAAAATAAGCTTAATACATCCACTTGTTCAATAAAAACACTATGTTCCAATCTATTCGATCTATTTTATTTAGTTGGCAAATCTTACTTCGTTTATTAGTCGCGTTTCTAATTCCTTCTTTTTTCTTTTCTGGAATTATGACAACAGCAGCAGATAATATCAATCGTTTTTTGGGAGAAACGGAAGATAAAGCAAGGGTTGGGCTTGTGGGAAAAGCCTACACTCCGACTGATTTAGTGAAGGAATTTGAAGACAAAACCATCTTAACTAGCCTAGACCAAGAAGCCGAATTATTGAGCTTATTGGATAAAGACAGCCTAGACATTGGTGTCTTATTCTCTAGTGAGTTTAATTCTGATAGCACGGGCAACAAAGTAATTTCAGTGTATTATAATGCCGTGCAACATGGTTCAGAAGCACATGACGCCTTGGATATTTTAGAAGATTACGAACAAACTCTTGTTCTCCAAAAAGTAGAAGCAATGGGACTTGATCCCCAAATTATTAACCCTGTTACCATCAAAAAGAACAATACCTTTAATGCCTTTATTACAATAGGCAAAATTATGGAGAACATCAGAGGTACCATTTCTAGCGTCCTCAACTTTTTATTCATCTTATTGGTCCTTTGGTTGACTAGAATTTTAGTTTTAAGGGCTTATTACAAAGCTCCAAAGAACTTTTTAACCAATCTAGTCCTCATTTTTGTAACCACAATACTTGGTATGGGGCTCGTTTTTGTAGGCTTCCAGTCAGGACTTGGTGCAGAACAAATTGGAATGGTTCGCAGCATCGTCTTGAGTATCCAACAACTCTTGGTTTGGAATAAATTAAGTAGTTTTCTGTGGTTGTGGTGGCCTACTTGGCTCTTTATTATTGGCTTATTTGGTTGTATTGCCGCTTTTAGTAACTCTATGGTCGTCACGTATACCCGTACTTTTTGGACGACGATTCTAATTCATGGAATTGCCCTTTATGGTTTGATTCCAATTGAAAAAATGAGTGCTATTGATCCTTTTATACCAATTTTAAATGTCTTTAGAGTCGGGCAATTAGCCATGAAAGGCACCTTAGAAACGGGTAGTTGGACGATCTCCATGATTGTTTCTAGTGTTGCTGCTTTGTTGCTCTTGTTGCTTTGGAGAATGTTGTACAAAAGAGCTGATGAGGAAGTGGAAGATTAGGGCTTGATTAGAACCTGTCTAAATTTTCTTTAGCCTCTCCCATTTTTTCAGAAATAGAAGCGGTTAATCTCAATATTTCAGGTGTTATGTCGTAAGGTGGTTTATACATTATGATACTTTGATACTATCATATGATAGCATCAAAGGTAGGAGTAAATGATACCATACTCTAATAATAATACTTCGTGGATTTTTTGTTTCCCTATCGAAAAAGCAAAAAAACACCTATACATATATTTAATTACCAGTGTTTTAACGCAATGATTGCTAAAATTTCACTTTACTAATAATCAAATAGATACGATTTTCACACGAAGTATTGCTAATAATATACATTCTCAAAAAAAAACTTACCACAAAAAAAGAGCCTACTAAAAAGTAGGCTCCTAATCCAAATTATCTAGAACTAATAGTTTTTTATTGTGACAACGAGAAGCGAATCGTCAAACCACCTTTCAAACTAGTAATCGGAAAAGAGGTTGATACCGCAGGTATCGTTTGTGTGTAATCGAAAAATAAACGGAAGGTCAAACGATTATTTGGAATCCACTCTATAGAAGGCGAAATACGAATCGTTTTCATACCACGTGTTGCAACCGATTGATCTTGATCCAAGATGTGATTCACCGTTTTATCGTCACGGAAAGAAACATCACATTTCAAATTTAGCTCATCTTTAGCTACTGTTTTTCCAAAATCAAAGTTGAAGTCCATTTCTCCCAACTTGATTTTTTCTTTTGAATCGTCTTTATTTTTCTTCTTTTTAAAGAACTCAATTGGTTTAAAGTCTTTGAATTTCCAACCAAATCCAACCGTTACATCCGTTGTATTTTGTTCGCTTAATTGATAATCAATAAAGCTCATCGATAAGTTTCTACTCGTTTTGTATTGGAAATTTAAAGATAAGTCATTTTTGAAACGCATATCAATTCCAATCAAAGGATTGAAGGACTCAGAAATGACCAAGTTAGGAATCTCAAAACTAGAATAATAGTTCTGACTATTAATATCCTTTCCATCTGTTCCTGTTGTTGCCAAAGTAGACGCAAAATCCAAATCTGTTACAAATTGGTTGACCGTTAAAGTCGATTTGTACCCATGTGTCAAACTAAAGCTAGAGAAGATTTTGTCCAAGCCTGGCATTTTTGACAAACCATTGTACGTCAATTTCCAGTTCGGCATTGGCATTGTATTTCGAACGTCTCCTAACTCTACGTTATTGGCATCTCGCCCTGAATAAGCGGCTAAGAATGCTGGAATCAAAACATCTTGTTGATAACGTCCATACCCTTCTGTAAATCCAGGATTCGTTTCAGTATCATCATGCGCCCCTATTCCTTTTCGTTGTGAAATAATCAAACGATTGTCCTCAAAATTCTCAAAGTTAACCGAAGAATTGGTTCCTTTTGTTCCCTCTTGATCAAAGAACGTAGCCAAAGGCAAATAGGTCATTTTTACGGTACCACTTTGCATCCCATTCAAATGCGAAAACTGATCGTTACTAAACTGATCTTCTACTTTGAACAGCTCTTGATAGTTTTGTGTAATTGTCTTATCCAAATCAACATCAATCTTTAGGCCTTTGAAGGGTTCTAAAGTAACTTTCGCAGAATAAGTCTGCGTATGAGTTTGTATTAAAGGCTGATTTTGATAAATATTTGTAGTCACCCAGCCGCTTTCTGCTGCTGCATCCAACCATGCTCGATCGGGTTGCCAACCAGCAATAAAGTCCCAACCTGGTCTTGGACCTGGATTTGTACCCGTTCCTGTATAATCTTGTCCAACATACTTAGACGTTCCCATAAATCCAGGAAGTACGGTCGTAAAGTTTTCGTTGTAGGTAAATCTTGCTCGCTGTAACAACATCAAAGGACGAATCAAAGCTCGTTCTGCACCACTTGGTTGTCGTTTCGCTCTAATTTTCTTCACTTCCTCTCTCCAAGCCTTGCGTTCTAGTTTGCGTTTTTCTTTTTCTTCAGCACGCTTTTCTAGATCTTCGATTTCCCTCAGAGGCGGGTATTTTTTCTTTTCTGGTAATTTAATTTTCTCTGGTTTCTTCTCTGGCTTTTTGCCTTTAGAAGGACGTTTTGGAGTACCTATTTTCTTCAAATAATTCCACTTATCGTATAATTTTTTGAATTGAAAATCTCCTGTTACTTGACGTTTTTGAGAATTTTGAATCACATTCCCCAAACTATCCAAACCTAAGGTTGCTGCCGTCCAACTATACGTTGCATTATACTGCGCTTTCACCGTTATCCAATCCAAGATTGGAATTTGCTTTAGTGGCAAGGTATAACTTGCACTAATATTATGTTGATAATTTTTGGTTCGCCCAAAACGCTTAATGTTGTTCCACAAAGCCTCTCTCTCTACTTGCTCGTCTATTCTTCCTTCTGGTTCATCAATAAGCGCATTATTACTAGCCGTATAATTGAATCTCAAGGATTTGAATATATTCCACTGTAAGTTGTACGTTCTGTCCCAAACAAATTTCTTATCGTAATAAGTACTCGTTGTTGCGTCTGTAAAACGATAGGTTGTTTCTCCAAAATTACGTTTCAACTCATTTCTAAAACCAATTGAATTTGGCAATGGATTAATATTAATTTCTCGAATTAAGCCCAGCCATTTCACCGCTTTCTTATTCTTGATTTTATTAATTGCCTTTTTGAATGGATAAATAGGCTTCACTCCTGGAGAGTAATTATAATCTAAAACCCCTCTATGTTCCGTTCGTTCTTCTCGTTCAATAATTGGCGAACGGAAAACATTACTAGACTGTGCATACGTAAAAGCGAAATTCGAAATATCGGTTGGTAAAGGTATAAATTTAGACGTCCTTCCTTTTCGTACATTCGTAAAGTTAAAACTAGAAATCGTTCGGATCGTTCGTGCTGCTTGTCGAATAGAATCTCTAGTTTCCAAATTCGCAAGGGCTGATAAACGTTGTTCCAAAGGAACATCCAATTGATAAGGATCAAATTCTGGCGTACTAATTTCTTGCGAATATTGCGCATAAAAAGGAATGCTTATTTTCCACTTTTCAGGGAAAAATTTACCCAATTTCAAAGAGCCAGAAACATCATATTGAATCAATTCTTCACGGCTACGTTCTCCAACACTTTGGTCAATGTTTCCAAAACCAATAGATTGGTAACTTCCCGATGCGGTCACTTGACCAAAATCTGCCAACTGAATATCTAATCTTGCCAAACCTGCGAAACCACCACGCTCATCAAAACCAGTCAAACGCATTTCATTGACCCATATTTCAGCACATCTAGCCAAACCATCGTCTTTGCGATTTCGTACCCCAATCATCACGCCTTTTACTTGCCCTAAGGTTGGGTTTCCTTTGATTCTAACAATATTATCACCATCAAAAGATTCATATAAGTCACTCAAAGCAATTCCTGCTACTTCTCGGTCCACTTTTATTTGACGCAATAATTCTAAAGGAAAATTAAATTCATTTTCTTCTAGCCAAATGTTTGCATCATCTGCTGTTCCACCAGCCACATTAGACATGGTTAAGGGAATTTCGTATTCATAATAGTTATTCTCAAAATCGCTTCCCAATCGCATAAACATAGTCACGTCTCCAGGATCATTTTCTTGCTCTGAACGTAGATCTTCTGCATGAACAAACATTTTCATACGCTCATACACTCGCATATCTAAGTCTACAATCTTATAAATACCTCTAGCATCACCATCTTCTAAGTTACAAACTCTCAAAGCTTGTGATTGCTCGTTTTGTTGTGCATTGGTTACCGAACCAATGACTTGCTCCCGAGCAACACCTGGAGGTAAGACATAGTTAAATGGAATTTTAGAACCATTTTCCTCAATGTTTACCGCAAATACATCAAATAAAGTATTGCTTGGATCTTCTGGAGGAATGACCAAACCTGGTAAAGTCAAATCTCTGATATAACGTCTCCATTGGTTACGAATCAAATCTAACCTCGCCATACGCAACGTCACATCATCATCAAAACCAGTCATGTACATACGCATAAAACGAATGGCACGGAAATCAGAAATTCCTCCTACACGACTTGTAAATTTGTCTACAGGTATTTTTAATTGATACCAATATACTTCTTCTGGTCCATTGGGTCCCACATAATTCATACGAACAGAATCAATGGTGTATTGCGTGAAAGACATCTCGTCGCCATTATCTCTTCGGATTGGAATGCGGTAACGATAGTAAGATTCTTGCTCATTTAAAGTATTATCCTTGTTTAAATCCTCTGTATCTGGTATGTTCGTAGAAGTCGAAATCGCTTGATTATTACTACTCTGATCGTTAGAAGAGTTTCCTTGTGGATTATTATATCGAGTATAACGATACAAGGTTGGATCTTCTCCTTGTGGTGTATTCGCAGGGTCATCATAAAATGCATCTCTATAAAAACGGAAGTTATCTCCTGCTGGATCGGCTAATATCTCTTGATAGACCGCATTTGAAACAACATTTTGAATAGAAGTCAAATACGAGGCATAATGCGCTCTTTCTCCTTCATCATTATAACCATCCAATCCAATATCTTGTTGATCTCTAATAGCAGGATCATTATCAAAAGCACGCGTTATCGCTTGTGTTCTTGGAATTCGAGACCAAACCGTTTCATCCGTATTTGTATTGGCATTCGAATCAGGAATACCATTCTCAAAGAACAATCGAGAATCTTTCAAAATATCCTCTGAAACATCTCCCAACTCAATGTATAAATCTCCACCATTTCCACCTCGTCCTTCTTTAAATGGACTCATGACCCACATCTCTACAAACTCAATGTTAGAGGCTTCAAAATCGGTGTTAGACAAACTACGCATTACTCCACCCCATCGATCTTCTGGATTGATAAATTCTCCCGTTCCTGGATCTACATTCGCTGTATCAAAGTTATATGGTCCACGTTTAGTTGGCTCATAGGTCAAATCAAAGGTACGCAAACCCGTATAGGTCAATCCTGTATTTTGAACGTTTTGGAAAACGTCTTGCTGTTGAATTTCTTTGGTATAAATACTATTCGAACCTGAGGTAGCATTTAATGCTGGCTCTAGATTATACCAAGATATTTTTGCTCTATTTTTATTATACTCTAAATCATTGGATAAGCTTGCTTCTGGAAACAAAGGATTTGATCCATCACTTCGAGGCGTACTAGCCAACACCCAATTCAAACTTGGAATAGATAAGTTAAAGTTACTAGTAGAACCTTCAAAATCATCAATATAAACTACTCCTCCGTCGTCATTTCCTTGATTAATAACATCTGGGGCACCAGGTATTAAATGGGCAAATTCTGCCGAGAAAGAAATATTCGACATTGCCTTGGTATTAATTAATGGTATTTTATCAATCAAACGAGTCAACCAAGGAGCTTCCTTGCTGTATTGTACATCAAAACCATAAATACTATTCGAAATTGGGTCATCCCCGTAATTTACTTTTTGTGTAAATGGTCGTTCATTTAGATGCAAGAATGTTGCGCCTATATTAAAATCTTTGTTGATAAAGTAATCAAACCTTGCCCCGAAGAATCCTTGTTGATTAAAACCAAAGGTGGCATTATCTTCAAAAGCCACTCGGACAGGTTGCCCTGAATTTAAGTAGGCTTCATTTAGAATCTTGATTCGTCCCAAATTATAATCAATCGTATAATCTGATCCTTCCGTCAAGGTACGCCCACCTGCTGTAACGACAACAGAACCTTTTGGTATATTAAATCCACCCAAAGATATTTCTGAAGAAACAGAAGATTTATAACGTCCTCTTATTATATAGCGGTTAAACTCTGGAAACTGTCTAGCCATTGTTATTGTAGAATCATACAGCTGATTGTACAAGTACTTTTGTGAGATCGGATGCAAACTAGCAGGGTCTCCTGGTGAGGTATAAAATTCTGCTGCCAATGAACTACCAAAGGGTTCTAAGACAGGAAAAATAACCCGTCCATTTCTAGGTAATATGGTCACTCCTGGAACATAATCAAACTGTCCATCAGGAAGTGGATCTCTTGCACGGTTTAAATTATCCAAATTCAACATCGTGATCAAAGGCTTCCCTTGTGGCGGACCTTCTGGCAAAAATCGTTTCTCTCCTCCTCCTGGATCTTGGAAAAACACATCCAACATAAAGTCTTCTTGATTCACTTGATAAGCACCTAAAGAATAGATGTTCTTCATCATCAAATCCCAAATGGGTAAATCAACTCTCGTTCGTACGCCTTTTAATAATTTCAAATGCATGACATTCAATGTATCTGCATCCAATGGTAAATCTTGCGCAAACTCTCCTACTTGGTAAATCTTTCCGTTATAAGTATACTGATAAGCAACCGCAACCACATCTGTTGGTTTGATGGATACATTCACAGATACAAAACCTAATTTAGGATCATGTGTAAATTCTGATGGTGATAATTTACGGGCTCGGATCTTCACAAAATCCTCTGCATCACTCATAAAAAATGGAGCACCTTGCAAAGCACTTATCGTCGTTTGAAGCCCTCTGGCATTTGTAGTTGGCGACCCATTTTCACTGGCTAATAATTGACCATATAAGCCATTGGCATCATTATCTGGAAGACGATTGTTTCTTAAATCAATTCCTTGTTCTGAGGCAGTTGCTGGGTTGTAGTTGTTTCCACTAACCATATTGGCCGTATTCGTTTCCCCCAAATCCGCATATCCGACAATATCACGAACGCCTTCTGTTACGTTTCGATCATTGGTTACCCATACTTCTATTTTTGTAATATTAAATAGGGTATTAATTTGTGGTAAAGTCGTTAGGTTCTCTTCGTAAGTAGCACGGTTATAATGCGACAAGAAAAAATGTCGATTCTCATCATAACTATCTGCTGTAACTTCAAAATCTTGTAGTTGCGAACCACCTTTGATTTGAATTTCTTTCCGTTTGGTTTGACTTTGAGAAGCCACCAAAGACATTTTTAGGCGCCCAAATTGTAGGTCGGTACGGAAGCCAAATAAGTTTTGACGTCCTTGAATTAAAGAAGAACGCAAAGGAAAACTAACGTTACCCGCTTCTATCTTCTTAATAATATCATCTTCCGAACATTCCGTATCACTAAGGTATTCCACCTTGATCTGACGATCAAAATCGAAGGTTGCTTGTGTGTTATAATTAAAGGATAACTTTAATTTTTGTCCAATTTTACCCACGACACTCAATTGAATGTTCATGTCAAAATCAAATCCACCTTGTTGCTGTTGCTGTTCGGTTAGGATAGGATTGGCTATTTTTTGGTAATCAAAACCAAAAGTCAATCCAATATTACCTTGTGGACGCACATCAATCGTTGATCCACAGAACAAACGCTCAACCAAACTACTACTAATTCGGTCTTTGTAAGGGGTAATTGGATCGCCGCCCACTTTACCTACTTTGTTCATCTGAGACAATTCCTTGAAATAGGATTTGTCTTCTTGCGCTGCTCGCCACTTGAAATATTCTTCTGGCGTGAGGTACATCGGAGAACGATAGTAAGACCCATTGATCGTTTCTGTGATAACGTATAGATCGCTATCTGCGTCATACTCCACCTTCTTATCGATGACTTTAGGATCTTTTAAATCAAATGGATTTTTTTTATCGGACACATCTACCTCTGGTCTATCTTGTATAGGTGGTAAGGTATCTGGCATAAAAAAGGTAGGCGAAGCCCATAAATCCTCTTCTAAATAATTTAGAGAGTTATAGTCTGTACTCCATCCTGCTACTGTATAGGTACATACTACCCAAAAGCACAAATTCAATGTCTTGAAATTCATAAAAAACTGCTTAGTGATTAAGATGAACGATCTTGTATAGATCAGTCCCATCTGTGTCCATTTTTAAAGGCATTAATAGTGCGCTATAAAAGAGTGGACTTCAACAAAATGACTTCAAAAATATTTAATTTTCGCTGATTCTCTTATTTCTAAGACAAAGATTTTGAAGCTAACAATAGATATCGTCTATTTTAGGGATCAAAAGCCGCTTTTGTCCATTCATTTCATTACAAAATGATAGAAAAATTTAATCTAGAAAATTATTCTTATGTAGAATTTGAACCTTATATCTTGCTATTTTGTTAAACGATGTAATGTGTTTCTTTTTTTTAGTAAAATTTTGCTTAGTAACGATCAAAAAATAAATTAGTCAAGGGATTAAATTATTTTTTTTTAACGTTGCTTAATTGGGTCTTTTTTTTTTAGAATTGAAACAAACTAGGAATTAAGAAGAAAGTTGTCCTAAGGCTTGCTTAATCAATTCACCTGAATCCTGAAGATGAGGAGTGGTTTTCAAAATTCGATTTAATGCTTTTTGTACCAATGTCTTATTAAACCCTAACGCAACCAAAGCGGATAATGCTTCTTCTCGTATAGTGTTATCAACTGTTAAAGTTTCTGAAATAGCGGCACTTTGTGCCCCTCCTTCTTTCAAAACCTTGTCCTTTAACTCTAGTACAATCCGTTTTGCGGCTTTGGGACCAATTCCCTTTGCGCTTTTTAAAACGTCAATATTTTCGGAAACAATTGCGGACCGAACTTCTCCTGAAGATAAGGTAGATAGCAACACCCTTGCTGTACTAGGTCCAACTCCAGAAACGGAAATTAACAAACCAAAAATATGGCGTTCTTCCTCCTCTGCAAAACCGTACAAGGTTTGGCTGTCTTCTTTTACAATAAAATGTGTTAAGATTTTTAACTCACTTTGATTGGCTATTTTATGGTAAGTATTTGATGTAATGTGTATGTGATATCCAACCCCACTAGCCGTTTCAATAATAATGTCTGTTGGGCTTTTTTGGGTTAACTTACCTTTTATGTAGGCAATCATAGTATTTTTCTTAACGTCGTATTTAATGTAATAATGGATAGGTTATAATGTAATTAACGTACAAAGTTATAAAAAAGCTAGTACAATAATTCCTTATCCTTTAACTCTTAATAGTTTTTTTAACTAAATGGAAACATTTATGCACCTTTTTTGCTAAATAGTGCATCCTTATCTATACTTAAATCATTTAAAACATGAGAAATATCATTTTAACTTTCTGTTTGGGGGCTATTCTAATGAGTTGTCAAAATAATAATCCTCCTACAACAGAAGCCAATCTAGCGATTCCGCCACCACAAGCCGTTCCATTGAACGTTGCCTTAAACATGACACAAGCTAGTTATCAATTGGGGCAACCCATTACCTTGCGATTCGTCTTAAAGAATAATACCCCAGAAATGGTGACATTTTGTAAGCTCAATTCCCCTGCCAACGAGCAACATTGGAGCAACTGTTTTGAAATTAAGGATGTAAAAGGGAATAATATCCCTTTTATTGGAAAAATAGCAAAGCACAAGGGACCTGTTGAAGACAAAGATTTAATTTCTATTGAAGGGAATGGAATCCGATTATATACCATTGATATTCGTCCAATGTACCTTCTTAATAAAATTGGAAGGTATAAAATCAGTTTCGTTGGAGATAAAATCAACTTGCTTTCCAATTCTCTGCCCGCTCAATTTATTATAAAATAAAGAGCAAATTTTATTATATAATACTTCGTGGGATTTAGCTACGCTGCTTCTACGAGGTTTAGTTTTTTTACCAAAAAAACATAAAAAACATTCGCTTTATTATAGAGTTTTGTAGGTAAAAAAAAAGAGAAAGAAATTTGAGACGGATGCAGTAAATTGGGCATGATGAAGGTTGGAAAATGGCTTCTACGAAGAATACGCCCGTACTTGGCGAGCGTAGCATTCGCCAAGTACAGTATTCGAGTAGTAAAAGCCATCCAACCGTAATATAAGCCCTTGACTTTGGTTCTTTACTTCGTGAGCCTTCGGGTTGGTCAAGCAAAGAACAAGAAAAAAGCGTTTTTTTTTCTTAAATTTAGGATTAACACTACTTGAAAATCAATACTCATTTTTTATAAACAGCTATCGCTGAGAATTATAGAAACCTACAAAATTCTATAACACAGCCAACACATCTTACATTAGGTTGATTATCAGCTTATTAGACTCTTGGGTAAATTAAATCCATCTAGCTGATAATCAATCTAATATGATTTCTACACGAAGTGTTGTAAGGTCATCGGTTTGATTTAAAAATTATTCTCTTTCAATACAGTTCGTCAAACAATTTAAGGAACCATTCAATCTCATAAATGGATTAAAGTCTTGATGTAATAACACGACTTTATAACCTAATTTTTCTTCCCAAATCCATTTATTTTGTAAATCATATTTATGCAACTCTGTCCAATTGCCATAGACTTCTTTTTCTTTTGACATGCCACTATAATCGCTGCCGATTCCATA
>CALDEP010000298.1 GCA_937942475.1 uncultured Aureispira sp. | reverse complement strand
AACTCTTTTGAATCTTTATGGCAACGCAAAACGCCACCTCAAAAAATTGAAGTGGCGTTGCTATATTATTTACAGTCTTAAATTCTTACTCTTAAAAATAAACTTATTTAAAGTAGGAATCTGCTACAGACATTCTTGTAACCCTTTTCAAAGTTGTTTTTGTCAAAATATTCCCATTTTTATCTTGGATGGTAATATTTAGAGGAAAACCTGCTTTTCCAGATTCAGCTAAAGCACACAAACCATAATCAGATTTAAAGAACTGCTTATATTCTGCAAAATTAATTCCGATGTCTGTTGTAACTTCCACCTTGGCAGTCATTTTAGTCGTCGTAATTTCCCATTCTTTGATGCTTTTAAAATCACTATTACTGCTATTGCCTTTATCTACTAGTTTAGCGCCTTCCATTGAAAAGCCAACAGGTGCTGTAATTTTTTCTGTAGGAATTTCCGTTTTGGTATTCCCGCTAATCATCAACATAGAGTTGGAACTTCTTAGTGGAACAAAACGCATTTGAACAGCATCATTACCAGATTTGGTCGATAATTCATAGGCAATTTTATCTCCTTTAATATACCATTTCAAATCGTATTCCAAACCATTGGGGGTTACTTGATGCATTTCTATAACTCCTTCAAAATTTTGTGCAGAGAGTATTTTTATGCTGGCTAAGAAAACAATTAATAGTAAAGTTATTTTATTCATATTAGTGTATTGTTTGAATAGAGTTCGTAGACTGAAGTGTTTAGTATTTAATAACCAACACATTTTTAAAAGGCTATTTAATGCTAAATACTTAAGTTAATTGTCAAAGAATTTGCCAAGATTGAATTCTTGTCAACATTTAACAGGTTTTATTTGATTTAATTTAAAAACGAGTGCCCAACTAGATTCAATTTGAAGATTTGAAAATTTGAAAATGCTTTCAATTCCTTTGTTCTCTATCCTTTATTATAATAAGGGTACAAAAGATTAGGTTTATTATAAAATCATTTTCAAATTTTCAAATTGATCTATTTTCAAATTAAATAAGTTTAGTTACCTACCACTCCTTTTATATTCGTGGTTTGATAATTTCCATCAATTGGACCTATCAAAATGTTACTATTTCTCTTAATGGCACTTCCTGCCAATCCTCCTGGAGGAAATACAGACAAGGGTGGATCTGGAAAATCTTGGTTAAAGATGCTAATGGTCCCAATAAATGGAACGCTAATCGTCACATCTAAATTAAACGTCAGGCTACCATCTTGCCCTGGCTGTCCATAAGGACCACCATTACCACCAAAAACCGCTGGTGTAATGGTAAATTGGGCGACTGTAACAGCAAATGAAATGGGGGTTGTCAATACACCACCATTTCCTGGCAAAGCCAAAATGCCACTACTAGCATCTGCTCCAGCGGAATAGTATCCAAGTCCTGTGCCAAGATTACCACCTAAACCCAATTGAGCGCCACCGCCACCGCCAGCACCAATACCTAGATTAAAGTTACCAATAGGTTGAGGAATAGGAATCGTTGCCAAAAAGCCAACAGAACCACCGCCACCACCACCGCCATAAATGCGACCCGTGTTTACTAGATGTGTATGTGTTGTCAAAATCATTGCATTGGTTCCGTCTCCGCCATTTCCAACTTGTCCTTGCAAACCAGCTCCAACACCTCCATCACCTCCACGGGCAAACAAGAAGCCTTCATTCAAAATTCCCACTCTTGATTGTGGGTGCAAACCTCCTGTGGTATAAACAGGTGCTCCTGAAGTATCATTGGTCATTTCCAATCCTGGTGGTACTCGCAAGACCACACAAATAGGCGTACTTGTTGGTAAACCATTCGCAACTTGCAAATTATAATTAACCGTTGGCGAAATTAAATCAATTTCGATACAAGGATCAATCGTTACTATATAAACTTGACTCTTGATCGTTCCATCACAAGCCGCTTGAATGACAATTGGATAGGTTCCTGCTGGAGCAAAAATATCTGCTGTAACCGTCAAGTTAATTGTATCTGTTCCCGTCACGACAGCACTATCTATAGAAACGGTAATGCCTTGAGGAAGATTTGCAATAACATAAACGCCTATAGAATTCGAGCCATTGCTTTGATTGATAAAAAGCTGCGTAGAATCGCTGTTGCCCATTATTCGATCAATATTTCCATTTTGATTTCCTATAGAAAAATCAAACAAACATTCGTCACAATCCTCTTGCCACGTCGGCAACCAACACCTTCCTGTATAATATTGTAAGGTACTGTCTTGTGTATTAAAAATAGTTAAGCCTGGTTTGGGGCTAAAAATATTGTCTCGTTGTACTGTTGTCATTCTTGGAGGCAAAAACCCTCGATCAGTAGACTCCAAATGCAAAATAGCTGAAGTATCTGGTTGGAGTATATTAATCCCCACTTGCGCCTCTGTTACCAAAGTACAAGAAAGAAAACAAACAAAGAGAAGAAAAATCCTATTTAATGATTTCATTTAATCTTCTGTGTTATTTTTTTTATCTAAAATTGTATTATTACTATAATTCCTTGAACTTATTATTACAAGTATCTAAATAAGTAGCTAGGGTTAATTAATCGTCATTTTTGGGAGCAGATATTTTTTTGTCAACCGAAGCATTTTTCTTAAGAATAGCACCGCTATTGCTAAGAAAAATAATGAAGGATGGCGAAAAAATAGCCTTTCAAAAATGTGTCGATTAATTAAGACTAACTAATTAAGGACACCAGACAAGGTATTATAGTGGTAGACTATTGAGTAAATATATTAACTTTTTTTTAAGAAAAAAACCTAAAATCATTTAAATTCAAAACAATGAAGGATTGGTCTCATATTTTAACACATCAAGGAGAAGAGAAAGAAAAGTATTATAATGCCATTGTTCCTCCCATTATTCAGTCTTCTAATTTTAGTTTTCCAAGTGTAGCGGCTTTTAGAGAGGGCTTTAGAAATGAGTTGGATGGTCATATCTATACTCGTGGGAATAATCCAACAGTAGATATTTTGCGCCAAAAAATGGCGGCACTCGAAGGCAGTGAAGATGCCTTGATTTTGGCTAGTGGTTCTGCGGCAATTTCTGCGGCTATTATTGGCAACCTTGCTGCTGGAGATCATATCATTTGTGTGCAAAAACCATACAGCTGGACGTTTAAATTATTGGATAAATTCTTAGCTAGATTTGGCGTGGAACACAGCTTTGTAGATGGTCAATCTATTGAAGCCATTAAAGCAGCTATACGCCCCAACACCAAGGTATTGATGCTGGAAAGTCCTAACTCATTAACCTTTGAAATACAGGACTTAAAGGCTTGCGCCCAACTTGCCAAACAACATAACATTACAACTATCATTGACAACAGTTATGCAAGTCCTTATTATCAAAATCCAATTGATTATGGAATTGACATTGTACTACATTCTGGAACAAAATATCTAGGGGGACATAGTGATGTTGTTTTTGGGGTGATTTGTGCTTCAAAATCCATGATTCAAAAAATATTCACCTCTGAATATATGACTCTAGGTGCTTGTATTTCGCCCAATGATGCTTGGTTAATTTTAAGAAGTTTACGCACCTTACCCATTCGTTTAGATAAAATTAGTGCCACTACTGAAAAAGTCGTTCAGTTTCTAAAAAAACATCCTAAAGTCGATTATGTGCTTTATCCTTTTGACAAGGATTTTCCTCAATATGAGTTGGCAAAATCGCAAATGCGTGGTGCAGGAGGTTTGTTTTCTATTAATTTCAAAGCAGAAAGCATTGAGCAAATGGAAGCATTTTCAAATCGTTTGGCTCAATTTTTCCAATTTGCAGTTTCTTGGGGAGGACATGAATCCTTGCAGATTCCGACTTGTGTGTTTTACAATTTGCATCCTAATGAAGTGCCGCCACTTCCCTTTACCTTCGTTCGATATTATGTGGGTTTGGAAGAACCTGAATATTTAATTGATAAATTAAGTACGGCTTTGGAATTATTATAAGAATGAAAGCCCTAGTATGCTTCTATTTGCAAATTTTAATTTGATTTTGTATTTTGTAGAAACCATCCATTGGAATTAATGAAGTTGTTTAGAATTGCGTCTTTTTTAAATATGAGTACATTTTTTGATCCTAATTAAGGCGGATTTGAGGAGAATAGCCGTAGCTATTTGACGAAAATCCAACGCAGAGTAGGGCAAAAAGTGATTTCATATTTGATTATTACTTAATTCTAAACAACTTC
>CALDEP010000297.1 GCA_937942475.1 uncultured Aureispira sp. | reverse complement strand
TGAACAGGTTGAGGTTTGTATTCCTCTAGTGCAATATGTACGTTGATACCACCAAAACCAAAAGCACTAATACTCGCACGACGAGGATGGCTGCTTTTTAGCCAAGGACGTGTTTCTGTATTAATATACAAAGGAGAATCCTTCATGTCTACTTTAGAAGTCGGTTGATCTACATTAAGGGTAGGTGGCAATACTTTGTGATGCAAGGCTAAGACAGCTTTTAACAATCCAGCAGCACCCGCAGCAGCTTTGGTATGTCCTACTTGAGATTTTACAGTTCCTAAAGCAATGTGAGATTTTTCTGTATTATTAGCAGAAAAAACCATGCCCATAGAAGTCATCTCACAGGCATCTCCTGCGTTCGTTCCAGTACCATGCGCCTCGATTAAACCAACGGTTTTAGACTCATATCCAGCTTCTTCATAAGCACGATTCATCGCCATTGCTTGACCCGATGGGCGAGGAGCGTAAACCGATTTGAAACGACCATCACTAGACGTTCCAACGCCTTTGATAACGGCATATATAGTATCGCCATCACGTTCCGCATCTTCCAAACGTTTCAAAACAACCATTCCCAAACCTTCGCCAATCAACATTCCATCTGCTTTGTCGCTAAATGGGCTGATCACATTTGATTTAGAAAATGCAGGTGTTTTAGAGAAAGACATATACATAAAAGGAGAGTTGTCTGTATCGACTCCACCTGTTAACATCATGTCCGCACGACCTTCTACCAATTCACTCAAGGCCATTTTTACAGCACTTAGAGAAGCCGCACAAGCCGCATCTACTACAGAGTTGATACCACCTAAATCAAAGCGGTTGGTAATACGTCCTGAAATAACGTTTCCTAACATGCCTGGAAATGAATTTTCATTCCAACCAATGTAGGCTTTTTTCATTTTGTCTACGATGTGTGGAATATCTACTTCCGAAATACCACAAGAACGTAAAGCTCTTTCCCAAACGGGATATTGTAAACGTCCAGTTAGGGGCGTAATCAATTTTTGACCACCACCAACGCCTAACAAAACGCCTGTTTTACTTTTTACTTCTGCTGAAAATTTAGCAGATTTTTTGCCATAACCTGCATGTTCAAAAGCATCACGAGCAGCAATCAAAGCCAACAATTGAGAAGCATCTGTTACTTCTAAAATATTCGGTGGCAAACCAAATTCCATTGGATTAAAATCAATATCAGGCAAGAAACCACCACGTTTGCAGTACGTCTTGTCTGGAACCATTGGATCTGGATCATAATAATCATCTATGCTCCAACGATCTGCAGGTACATCTGTGATGCTATCTTTTGCTTGGACAATATTATTCCAGAATTCTTCAATATTCTTTGCATCTGCGAATAATGAAGACATACCGATAACGGCTACTGGAGTTTTTCTTAGAGAATTATTTAAGTTCATTGAATCTTATATTGAATTTGATGTTGTGCGATTATTATCTTGATAATTGTTGCTTTCTATTCTTATGCTTTAAGAGTGCTAAAAGAAGTTAGAGTAATACTTTAAATAACTCTTCTTGCATTTTTAGCTGTTGCATGCCTTTTTCGGTACAAACGCCTCTTAAATAAGGTAGCATGATGCCGAAGGTTAAGCGTTCTTTGCTATACTGACTGACTGGAAAACGATTGGTGTCTTTTAGCATTTCTAAGAGAGCCAAAACGGTTTTGCTGGTCACTTGAATGTCTATGTCTTCTCGAAACAAGCCATCTTTGATGCCCCATTTAGCCAATTGTTCTAGGCCTGCATGTGCAAAATTCCCCATGCTTCGATACGACTTCTGTAATAAGCCAGGGTAGTAGTGAATGATGTCGTTGAAAAAATTAGGATTCGTTTGGCTTGCTCTAAATACAATTCTTTGGTGTAAATAGCCCATCGCTTGAATTGCATTTTCGGAAGCACGAATGATGTCATCGTTTTCTTTGCGAATGTCTTTGTGATAACTAGCTAGGCAAGCTTCTAATAAGGCTGTTTTGTCTTCAAAATGTTTGTAAATGGTTCGTTTTGAGGTGTGAAGTTGTTTGACAATGCGATCTATTGTAATGGTTTTGACACCATGTTCTACAAACAGTAAAGATGCTACTTCGATTATTTTTTCTCTTGCGACCATATTTTGGTTTTTTTCTTATTAGAACACTAGTGGTAATTTTTAAGTTCCACCAGTACCACAAAGAAATGAAAGAATTTTCACATCTCCAATTTTTGAAGATTTTAAATAATTTATTTCACATTAAATTAACGCTTGATGGAATGGCTAGGAGTGATCTGGTTTTTAGTAAAGGTAGACGATTGTCAATGTTTTAGAAGTTTTATTATCTAATGTTACGCCATATTTTTTTATTAGGATTAAAAGGTGTCGGAGCGATGCTACTTTTATCTCTCTTTAGAAATGGTGCCAGGGCGATGCCCTTTTAGCATTTTTTTTATTTTTTTTGCCAGTTTTACAACTGGCAACAGGGCGATGCCCTTTTTAGGAATGAGAAAGAAATAAAGTGAACAAGTGTTGTTAAATATTTTTGAAACTTTCAGACCAAAAAGATGACGCAAAACGTTCATTTTACTTTTTGAACGTTCCTTAGGAGCATTTGCTCCGAACAAGAAGCACCGCTTCGTCTCCCTTTTTTTTCATTAGGTCTTTTATGAGAACTGAGCAACATCAGTTATTATGTTGTTTGAGACTGAATTATTTTTCTGTGCAATTTTAGTTCTTAAAGCTTTTTCTTATTTTGGGAGGCTGCAATTAGACTAGTGCTTAAAATGCGTTCTTTCACTTAGGACTAAAATCTTGTGAAGAAATTGAACGATTAATACAAAAGCCTAGTTATTATTATTTGTATAATTATGAAGTAATGACTGTCGAAGAAGACAAAAAAAACGTTTGTCCTAATTGTGGGGAAGTTTGGTTGCTAGAAGGACAAGTTCTAGAGCACTTTGATTTTAAATGTTCCCATTGTCACTTACTGTCTAATTTAACCTATCAAAGCTGAAACCTTAGCAATGCAAATTCAACAAAAATTCAAAAAAGCCTTAAAATGTGGGACTGGAAAAGCGTATTTCATGCTGCTAGAACATCCTACTATTGATTTTAGTGAGATTATAAAAAAGAGCTTACTAAAACGACTATGTTACGATGGGCAATGTGAAGGCGGTCGGGGGAATTATTATTATGAATTAATTAAAGTTTCACCACAGAAAACGGCACTGATTGCGTTTGTTTTGGAGGAATTGCAAAAAGAGCAAGGGGATTGGTATGTTTTGACACAACTCTATGAAATTGCTGCGCTTTTTGGGGTTAATGAAGGGAATGAAGCCGCAAAGGAAGGCGTTCGAAAACGCATGAAGAAAGAATTAGAAGAAACAACGGATTGGGATGGCGATAGTGCTTTAATTAGGGTTGATGGGGTCAAGGCTTTGTTGGGCTTGGCGCAATTGCGAGGAACTATTTTAAAAAACAATCCTGAATGGTCAGAATATGGAGCACTCATTAATCGATTTGATGAAATTTACCCCAAAGCCAATGGAAGTAAAATAATAAGAAGAGCAAGCTTGCAGAATGCTTCTATTAAAGAATATTGGAATCAGGTACAAAAAAGTAGAAGCGCTCGCAAAAAAATCAAGAAGAGTAAAAAGGTAAAGGTCAACTATAAAGTGATGACAAAAAGCCTCAAAAAAGATCGTTTTTTCTGGGTTTCAGATCAGGTGAAAGACTTAGATAAAGAAGTGATCCATGCTTTGGCTTTAGATTTTGATAAAGAGACGCAGCCGAAAAGACAGGAGCGTTACTTAAAGATTTTTGCCAAATGTAAATTCCCCTTGGGAACAGAAATCTTACTTGATTTGATTGAACGCAAGCATAAAACGCCTAAATCACTAGTTGAACCAGCGATTAAAGCCTTGGCTTCGTTTAAGTCAAAGAAAATACGTTCTTATGCTTTGGAAAAGCTTAAAAAGAAAAAGGATATTTTAATTTACTTACCTTTGCTAATTCGGAATTATAAAGCTGGAGATCATATTTTGCTAGAAGAGATTTTGCAGAAAAATTGGAAGACAGAAGAAATACATGATTTGAATTATGACTATCGAGCAATTTATAGAAAGAATTCCGTCAAAGAATGTATGTTGCCACTCAAACGAATGTATGACCAACTAAACTGTGGTATTTGTCGGGAAGGTGTTTTGAAAATAATGTCAGATAATGGAGCCTTGACTCCAAGTATTCTAAAAGAAATGAAGTTTGATAGTCATCTTTCTATTCGGAAATTACACAAGAAATTGAAGAAAGTTAAAAGTAGCTAAAGAGCTAATTTTGGAATATTGAAGTAGCGTTTTTTTATAATTATTGTAAGTGAAATAGTGTTAATGATAGAAAGATTATTGTTGGTGTTGGTGGGGAGTTTTTTGTGTTGTTCTAATTTAATGTCTCAAGAATTAGAAGGCAAGACTTATGCAGAGATAGATTTATTGGTGATCAAGTATTACAGAAATAATGCTTACAAGCAAGCCATTGCTTGTACTTCTTTTGGTAGAGAAAAAGCTAGAATAGAACTTGGTCGAAAGGATTCAGTATACATTGACTATACGGCTGATTTAGGTTTTTTTTACCAGAGGGCAGGTGAATATGACAAGTCAGAAGCCTTGTATTTGGAGTCGAAAGCGCTTATGAAAGAAGTTTATGGTCAAAAAAATGAGAAATATTCTTCTGGGCTAAATAATTTGGCAAGTTTGTATAAAGTTATTGGTCAATATGAAATGGCGGAATCTTTGTACGAAGAGGCAAAAGTGATTGACAAAGCCTTATTTGGGGACGAAAACCCACAGTATGCAGTGATATTAAATAATTTAGCTTTATTGTATATTGACCAAAAACGCTATGTGATGGCGGAAAGTTTATTGCTTCGATCAAAAGATATTAGAGGCGGATATTATGGACTGAATCATGTTATTTATGGCAGGGCACTAAATAATTTAGCAGGGCTGTATATGATGATGAAACGGTATGATGAAGCCCTTATTTTATGCAAGGAAGCAAGGGATATTAAAGTGAAAAATTTTGGAAAAGAACATCTTTCTTATTCAAGTTCGATACATAATTTAGCGTCTATTTATCTATTGCAAAAAAAATATGAAAAAGCAGAACGATTGTACCTTGATGCCTTGAAACTTGAAGCAAAAATTTTAGGAGAGCGACATCCTGAACATGTGAATAGCTTAAATCAATTGGTAAGCCTCTACTATGAAGCAGGAAAGAATGATTTGGCTTGGTCTTTTTTGCAAAAGTCGGGACAGGCGATAACAGGAGTAAATTTGTCTGTAGATATTACAGAAGCTTGGAAAGATAGTTTGTTGCAGATAACAGGTGACTTGCATTTGGACTTAAATGATATGTTGGCTTATTTGGATTTGGCCTATAAATTACTAGAAAAGGAAGGACTTGCTATCAATCATCAGAAGGAATTGATTGTTGTTGATCTAGCTTTTATTTTATTAGAAAAAAGACGGCATGGCTTTTTTAGCTATAAAGACAAATTGCGTTTGTTGTCAAAAAGCAATGAATGGACGCTTCGAAGCTTGGATTTATTGGATAAGTCAGCAGATGGGGCAAAGGTATTTGAAGTGGCAGAGCAAAATAAGTCTGTTTTGTTAATGGAGGCTTCTCAAGCCCAAGCGGCTTATCAAATGGGCGATTTGCCAGATACTTTGGTTCAGCTAGAACAAGAAATTATAAAGGAACAAGAAAACATCTACAGTAAATTACAGGATAAACGTAGCGCTGAAGAAGAAGATAGTTTAAGAGTGCTTCTAAATGAGTTGAATAGAAAAAGAAAATCCTTTAAGACTAGAATAGAAAAAGAATTTCCTAAATATACCAAGTTGAAGTATCAACAGAATTATGCAAAAGCAAGCGAAATTCAAGCTTTATTAAAAGAGGATGAGGCGATGATTGAATATGTTATAGGCGATTCTATCCTCTATATTTTGTACCTAGATCCTAGTAGTTTGCATGTGGTTGAACAACCTTTGGATAAGAAGAAACTGACGAAGGAAATCAAAAAAATGCATCGAACGTTAAGTACTTATAGTGTACTGTCTGAAAAAGAAGCGTATCGATCGTATACCAATTCAGCCTACTGGTTTTATCAAAATTTAATGGCTCCAGTATTAGGATTCTCTAGTAAAGTCAAAAAACTAATTGTGATAACCGATGGGGAATTGGGACATTTGCCTTTCGATGTATTTTTAACAACCTTAGCGCCTCAAAAAGAAACAGATTATGCAGATTTGGATTATTTGATGAATGATTATGTCCTTAGTTATCATTATTCTGCTACTTTATGGCAAGAAAACAAAGAGGGGAAAATCCCTCAAAATAATGGTCAAATTTTAGGTGTTGCCTCAAATTACAACCTAAAAACCAACACAAATTACGCTACTCGTTTACCTGCTTATCAGCGTGTTCGAGACGATTTGGATAGCCTGCCAAGTGCTAGACAAGAGGTTAAGATGTTATCCGAGCAGTTCAAGGGGTATTTTGCTTTTGATAATGAGGCTTCTGAAAAAATCTTTAAAGAAAAAGCCAATCAATTTTCGGTCATTCATTTGGCAATGCATGGTTTGTTAGACAGTAGAGCACAAATGTTGTCTAGTCTAGTTTTTACAGAGGATGGTGATTCTTTGGAGAATAACTTTTTGCAAGCCTATGAAATTTCTAAACTTAATTTGAACGCAGATTTAGTCGTTTTATCTGCCTGTGAAACGGGCTATGGAAAGTTTGAACAAGGAAATGGAATTGCTTCTTTAGCTCGATCGTTTATGTATGCAGGGGCTCCATCTTTGGTGGTTTCTTTATGGCAAGTCAACGATTTTTCAACCGCAGAAATTATGAAGCTTTTTTATCAAAACCTAGCCAAAGATATGGGAACGGCAGAAGCCTTGCGGGCGGCTAAGTTAGATTATATGAAAAGAGCAAAAGGCATTTTGAGACATCCTGCTTTTTGGTCGCCTTTTGTACATATCGGAACGAATGACTCTATTCATTTAGAGGTCAAATCTGAACGTTCATTTTTGTGGTGGGGATTGGGTATTTTAGGATTTGTCCTATTGCTTGTTTTTTTGAAAAAGAAAGAATAATCGAGTGTTTAAGAAGGTTCAGTAACAAGTTTTGTGGTCATAAAAAAAGGAGGCACTTTTATCAGACGACATAGCCTTAAAAAGGATTCTAAACATTAAATTTTTACAAAACTTGCGATTGAGCCTTTAAGAATAAGCGAACCGTCTAAATAAAATGATCCAATGATTAGAATTTATTATGCTAAATCTTCTGTGTTTGAACAAGAAAATTCTCTAGAGGATTTATTAAAATACTTGCCGACACATTTTGCAGAGAGAGCTTTGCGGTATCAATTTTCGCAAGACGCTTATAATTTTGTCTTGGGGCGTTTGATGTTAAAAAAGGCAGTGGAAGCCTTGGGTTTACCTGAAGCCTGTTTGAATAAAATAAGCTATAATGAGGAAGGGAAGCCCTTGATGGAAGGGATTTCTTTTAGTATTTCGCATTCTCAGGATTTAGTTGCTTGCGCTTTTTCTGCAACAGGAAATATTGGTTTAGATGTTGAGTATCCTAGAAATATTGAACGGGGTTATTTTCGGCATTGTTTCAACGATCAAGAATGGACATTGATACAGGAAGACAAGAGCAGCCATACGTTTTATCAATATTGGACACAGAAGGAAGCGATTCTAAAAGCAAATGGTCTTGGTTTAGCCCATTTGTTGGATATTGATATTCAAAATGTGAATCTAGCCCATTTTTACAATAAAGAAACAGCCACACAAACGACTTGGAATTTAAAAAAAATAGCCTTTGAGGAGAGTGCGGCTTATGCTTGTTTGTGTACAGATTTGGAGGAAAATATTTCGATGGAAGCTTTAAAAGAGTTGGACAGTTTTATTTAATGATAAGGTTAGAACGTTTTAAAAAAGATGCTACTCTATAATTTAATAAAGTATTTTTTTTATAAAAATATTTTACTTACATTAGCGCCCTTATTATTAAAAATATTTATTAACTCACAACTTAATTATGAACCACTTAAAACACACACTCGGCAAATATCATTTATGCTTATTTGCTTTTCTAGTACTAAGCCTAACTGCTTGTCAAGAAAATGAATTGGTAACAAATGCTGTTATAGAAGCTTTTAAAGCAGATACTGGGATAGATGCCGTTTGGGTATCTGATACTACATTATTAAACACGGTCAAAGGTTGGCAAGGATCAGGAGATTATCCTGGTGTTGATGAATGGGCAATCGCTACTATTCCTGCTGGTTTGGACTTGTATGGTGGTCTTCCTGGACAATCAGAATATTACACTATTGCTGAAACATTGACAGAGGCAGATACGATGAAGGTTGCTTATTGGGAAAGCTTACAAGTAAAGGCGCACCCGACTTTTGGCTACCGTCCAGATGTAGGTATTTTTGATGTTAATGCAACAACAACTGTGGCAATTGCTCGTACGCTTGCAAATCCACAATATGGTGCTGGTGGTGCTTGGCAAATTTATGTAGAAAACTTTGGTACCGACCTTACTGCTCTAGATACAATTGCTTTACAATAAATTTAAGGACAAATGATTGATGTAAAAACAGGGCATCTTTTGATTGATAAGGAACAAATAGTCACTCCTCTAACGAGTTTGGCTACCATTGAAAAATGGCAACTTGGTCTATCGCAGAAGACTCGAAATATGGGCAATGATTGGAGTTGGGTGGATGTCAAAAACCTCCATATTGATCCCTTATACCTTAATATTTCTTTCCTGTTTAAGGACAAAACAATCTGTGGTTATACTTTTACCTTCCAAGAACAGCCTTATGATATGAACCCAAGTTGGGCTTCGTGGAGCAAGGAAGCAGAGCAAAATAATCTAGTTCGTTTTAATAACTGGCTGGAGGAACAGTTTGGCGATGCACAAGCACTGGAATGGGGAACCGTTCGAGCCTTGTATGATTCCAAATCAGGAGGGAGTTCGATAGAGCTGAGGTATGTTTAAAGTTGTGTATATACTTTGATAATGCTCCATCTCTATTTTGATTAAGTGCGGGCAGGTATTACTATAGTGATATCTGCCCGTGTTTGATTAATCTTTATCGGTACTTTTAAGACTAAAGACGATGTTATCTACATTGTCTGGGTCTTTTTTATTAGGAACAATACTAAACCCATTTTTCTGTAATAATTTTATAGAATTTTCATTCTGATAATGCGTAAAAGCTTCAATAGTATTTGCTTGTAAATCTTGAAAACCATACTCTAAAACGGCTTTCATGGCTTCTGTCATAATTCCTAGATTTTGAAATTTGGGATTCAAATCATAGCCAATTTCTACTTTTTTTGCTGCTGTTGAAAAATTCCACAAGCAGATAGAACCAATCATTTCGGGGGTTTCTTTCAACGCAATTCCCCAGTAAATAAGTGCCTTATTTTTTACGCCTTTAGAAATTTTCTCCAAAAACAATTCAGCATCTTTTAGGTCATTAGGAGCAGGTCTTTTTATAAAGGCATTTACTTCTTCGTCTGATCTTAGGAATAAGATTTGAGGACAATCGCAGCTCGTGATTTGTCTTAGAATTAATCGTTCGGTAAGTAGTTCAGGAAAAGGACTAAAGTTGAATTTCATGTTTTTGGTCTTGAGTATAGGTGTTTATAATATCAAGAGAAACAAACTTTTTAAGGACTAAAATTAGGGAATTAAATGCTCGCTATTATCAATTTCTGCCGCTACTTGCTCCTTATTTAATTCTTCTTCAAAGTCAAGTTCTCGCATTTGTTTGGAAAAAACGCCCGTTAAAACAACGGTTATCAGAGTCATCGTTCCACCAAAAACTACAGCAGTGACGGTGCCCATTAGCTTGGCGGTAAAACCACTTTCAAAAGCACCCAACTCATTGGAGGAACCAACAAACATGGAGTTCACAGAAGAAACCCTTCCACGCATACTGTCAGGGGTATAAAGTTGTAAGATGGTTTGACGAATGACCATTGAAATGCCATCGGTAATACCACTCATAAATAAGGCAAAGACAGAGAGCCAAAAGCTGGTGGATAAGCCAAAAACAATGATACAAAGCCCAAAACCAAAGATAGAAAACAAGAGTTTTAGACCTGCATTTTTATTAATAGGGAAATAAGCCACCGCAAACATAATGAAAAAAGAACCAACGGCTGGAGCAGCTCGCAAGATTCCAAAACCTTCGGAGCCAACGCCTAAAATATCAGTTGCAAAAATAGGCAACAAAGCAATTGCTCCACCAAATAAAACGGCAATCATATCTAAGGTAATTGCCCCTAAAATGATCTTGGTTTGATAGACAAATTTAACGCCTTCTCGCAAACTTTGAAAAACAGGTTCACCAATTTTGGGGTTTAAAATCGCTTTGGGTTTGATTTGAATTAAGAAAATTAAAGCAATTACAATAAAACCAATAATTAAAAACATAGAAGTATGTGTTCCTAAGGCAAAGATCGTAAAACCAGCCAAAGCTGGACCTAAAACGGCACTCATTTGCCAGATGGAACTGCTCCAAGTGGCAGCATTTGGATATAATTCTTTGGGGACAATAAGAGACATTAAGGAGAAAAGCGTTGGATTGATAAACGTTCTCACAATACCTCCTAAAAAAACTAAGCCATAGATAAAATATAAGGTATTGGAGTTGTTGGCAAGTGCTGGGTCGGTGGCATAAAACAAGCCAATACTAAGCGCCAAAAAGGCTAATGTGCACCAAACTAATAAGTTACGTTTTTCCTTTTGATCGACTAAATGTCCTGCAAAAAGCGCCAATGAAATGGCTGGGACGACTTCCATCAATCCAATAATTCCTAAGGACAAAGGATCTTTTGTCAGTCGATATACTTCCCATTCTATGATAACAAATTGCATGGACCACGCAAATACTAGGGCAAATCGAACGAATAAAAATAGTCTAAATTCGGGGTATCGAAGTGCTGCGTATGGATCGTTTTTTTGCATTCTATTGGTGTTTTATTTAATTACTGATGTTACAAAAAAAATTAGAGCGGTCGCCTAATACATAATATGTAGTTTAACAGTTTGGCTTTAATGTTTAATTTTGAAATGCTAAATGTTTAATGTTCATAGCTTCACTCATCCAAGTTCCCCAAGCTCATTTAGACAAGTTGAGAGTCTTGAACAAGTTGGAGATTTTGCAAAAGGTTCTTAGGAACAAGTAAGCTATGAACATTAAAAATTAAAAATTTAGCATTCAGCATTAAAACAGAACTGTATTAAGTGAACATAGAATTAACTGTACTCAAAGAGTTCTTGCGTAACATGAGTTAATTAGAACGAAATTCTAGAAACTTTTTTAAGTCAGGGTATTCTGTAAATAAAACCTGAGCTTGATCTTCTGTCATTCGAATACCATTGACATAAGGAATAATCTTCGCATCAGGGAACCCTTGTTGAACAACTTGATCGAAAATTCGTTTCGCCTTGTCAAAGGTTTTTTCCAAACCAAGCATGTATTTTACATTAACCTCTTTGGGCTGTTTTTCTGTGGTAGCGTGTGGAAAGCGAGTAAAAATAGGATGGTTAAAAAGCGTGGCGGTTTCTGTTACTTGTATTTTATAACTCAGTCCTTTCAAAAGGATTTGATACCGTTCATAAGCCTTGTTTTGCATGACAGAACTCACCTTAGGTTCTATCATATTAATGGAGACTTGATCTTTTAGATGGTTGATGTTATAGACTTCAATGTTAATCCTTCGATTCATTTTACTGGCAATCGGGTTGGGACTTCCGTCAAAGTTTTGATTGTTGGCAATTGGATAATTTTGACCACAACCACGAATCCAAATTTGTTCGTTCTTAGCACCATTTGCAATTAATTCCTTGGATAAATCTTCGGATTGTTTGATGGTTAAATAGAGGTCGTTTACTTCGTTTCCGCTATTATCAGAATGCGCAGAAAGCAAGATTTTTGCTTCAGAATGTTTGAGTAGTAATTTTTTGAGGGCTAAAATCGTATTTCTAGAGCCTTCGATTTTTCCTGTTGCAGCATTATAATAAATGGGGGCAATGTTATAAATTGTTTTTTCTCCATCTGTTGTCGTTGTCCCTCCGTTTTCGACAGGCGTTAGTTGTTTTATGGTATTTGTACTAACATTATTATCAACTAAACTAGCCTTATTGTTTAATACTTGGATGAAGTTTTGAGGCGTACTATTTTTAGATTGCTCCTGCTTTGGACTACGGAAATAGGCAGAATACAAGTCAAACCCACCTAAGCCTTCGATTCTATTCGAACAAAAATAAGCTTTGAGTCCGCCTTCATCCAAAAAGAAATCTTTGTCATCAGCAGGAGAGTTAATTGGAACGCCCAAGTTTTCAAGCTTTTGCCAAGTTCTAGTCGAATCATTAAAAATACTTTTGTAAATGTCATAACCGCCCATAGAGGAAAGCCCATCAGAACTAAAGTAAAGGGAACGCCCATCTTTTGCTAAAAAAGGCGAGGCTTCATCGTATTCTGTATTGATTTTGGGACCCAAATTGCTTGGAGTTTGCCAAATACCGTTCTCTTGAGTGGCGTAATAAAGATCACGACCTCCATAACCACCAGGGCGATCACTTGAAAAAATAATGCTGCTATCGGTTGCAAAAAAATGATCTCCATCCCAATGATTGGAGCCCGCCTCTATTGCAAAAGGAAGAATGACTTCAATAGAATCCTCATCATAGTTTTCTTTCACCACTTCTCTGTGTCCGTCCGAAAAGCCTTTTAAAATTAGCATTTGATAGCCATTATCAAAGAAACCAATAATGTCTTCGCTCATATTGGTATTGTATCTTTTTGGCAATGCTTCTGCTTGTTTCCAAGTTCCTTGTACTAAAGCCGATTGGTAAATATCGGAACGATAACTGCCATTGATAGGATCTATTTGATTGTTCTTATTTAATTTTCCGCCTGTAACGGTCTTTCGTTTGGAAGAGAAAAACAAGGTATTTGGAACCCTTGGATTAAAACAAACTCGATAATCGTCATAAGCACTGTTGATTTCTTCACCCAAAGTAGATACAACTGCTGCTGAGTTGATTTGTTCTATTTTGGGACCACTAGTACATTGGATGATTAAGCGTTTAAATCTAGCTCGTTCTGGGGCATCTGAATCTAATGTTCTAAGATGATTTTTGTAATACAATGCTGCTGCTCTAAAATCATTGGTCACATGATGTGCTTTTGCCAAGTAATAATAAGTTTTAGGTGCTGGCTTAGTGGCATTTTCGCTGTGAAACTTCAAATAAACAATGGCTTCTTCCATGTTATTTAGGTGATAATAACAGCATCCAATATTGTATTTTAGATCAATATCTTTGATGTACTTTTCCTTTATTTTATTGTACTCATTTAAAGATTTCTGGTATTCTTTTTCAGCGAATAACTTTTCTGCTTCTTTTTTTATCTTACTAGCTGATTGAGCGACTAATGCCACTGGTGCAAATAGTAAAAGGACGAATAGAGCAAGGTATTTCATATGTACTATGTATTTTAATAAAGCAGTCTATGCATTTAGAGGTTTTATAGCTTCATAATGCTTCCAAATGCCTTTCCATGGATAGAAAACGAGGGCGAAGATACAAAATTCAACAAAGCAAAGTTGCATGAGTAGGTAGTCCATTATAAAAAAGATGATAAACAAACTGCCTAAGAGCTTGTCAAACCTTCGGGTAAAGAAACCTAAGACAAAGCTAAGTTCTATAAACCAAGCTCCATACCAAAGTAGGTTTGCTAGGCTTGGATGTGTAATTAAGTAGGTTATAGTATTACTAAAATACGTTTCAGGATAGCTGATTAAGTAGTCAATGTGCTGGTGTTTTAGGATTTCACTCATCTGATTGGGAATAAATAAGCTGCCTCGATAGACTTTCCATATTCCTGCACTAAAGAGCGTAAAAATAGCGTAATAGCGGATTCCTGCAAAGATTAAAACAAAATTAGTCTTATCTCGAACCCATAATAATGGCATAAAAAATAACAAGCCAACCAAAATATGCTCGTGATGGGTACTCAAGGAGTTGAATATAATTAGATAGTTAAAAACCAATAAAAAGGCAAGACCAGCTAGCCAACGATTTTGCACCTTGAAGATGCCTATAAGAGCAATTATCAACCACATAATATCCATTGCAAAAGCTAGAGCCTGGTATTTGATAACCCAATAAGGTATTTGCGAAGCATGATATATCCAAAAGATATTATCTGCCTTAACACTAATGAATGGCGCTTGATGCAATTGGAACAATAACAAGCCTTGATAGCATCTAAATAGCCAAACGAAGCTTAGAAATAGCCAAATGAAACGCTGTATTTGTGCTTGCTCTTTTTGCAGGGAAATAGGCATTTAATAAATGATTTTTGAGTTTACTTTTTTGAAATTAAATTTTACCCATTTGTAATTTTCTCGACAAATTTTTGATTTTTTGATTTTTGTTTTTTGTATCAAAAATTCTGAGAAACGTAGCCCCGCTTTTTTATCGTTCGTAAGGTATTGACCTAGATAATTGCTGAAAGCTGTTTGTCCAAATCTAGATTGAATGGTTTGTAGGGTAGGGTCTTGGTAATTTTGTGTTACAAATTGCGCATAATAGGAGAGTTGATACTGCCAAAACCGAGTCGCTTTTTGATCGTATAGATTGATGTATTGATTGTTTTCATCATAGATAGAAACCGTTGTATACAAAGTTTGTGTTTGAGCAGGTTGAGAATACATGCCATAATTGAAAAAGGGGAGGGTTTCTACTTGTTTGTAGGAAAAAAAGATTTGTCCTAAAACAAAAAGGACCAAAGCTCCAAAAAGTAATTTATTAGTTTGCCAAACTTTAAAAAAATAGCTATTTTTCATTTTGATTTGAATTTTGAATGAAAACCCATGTTTTAGGACAAGTTACTAAACTAAGCAGAAAAAATAAGAATGCAGCAAGAAGCACTTTTTAGAAAATTATCAGAGGCGATTATTTCATTGCAAAAACAAAAGGATAAGCCGCTAAGAATTGCCGTCAATGGCATTGAAGGAACAGGAAAAACGACTTTTGTAGAGGCATTTTGTGCTTATTTGCAAGAAATGGCTTTGGAAGCCATCCATATTTCCATAGATGGCTTTCATTACAACAAAAAGCACCGCTATCAACAAGGACGGAACTCTGCAAAGGGCTATTATGAAGATTCTTACGATGAAAATAGTTTTGTAACTAAAGTTTTAGTTGAATCGCAAAAGGAGCGACCTCATTACACGTTCGCTACACACGATTTGGAAAGCGATGCTTATTTGGATTTAAAACCAATTAAAATATCAAACAAAGCCATTTTGATAACAGATGGAGCTTACTTATTGAAGCCTGCTTTTTTAGAGCATTGGGATTTTAAAATATACCTTTATGCTGATTTTGAGGTGGCGATGAAACGAGGTGTTCATCGAGATAGAGAAGTATTAGGAGGGGAGGAAGCGACAGAGAAGAAATTTTTGGAACGTTATCATGCGGCTTCTAAAATATACTTAGAAGCTTGCCAACCGAAAGAGCAAGCCGATTGGATCATTGATGTTAATGATTTTGAAAATTATCAATTACTAAAAACGAAACATAAACAGGACAAAATAGAGCTATGAACATAGAAGATTTTAGAATTTACTGCTTGTCGAAGGCAGGGACAGAGGAATGCTTGCCTTTTGATGCACACACCTTGGTATTCAAAGTTATGGGCAAAATGTTTGCTTTGACTTCTTTGAATAGAGAAGGTTTTACTGTGAATTTGAAATGTGATCCTGATCGAGCCGTCGAATTAAGAGAGGAGCATGAGGCGGTTCAGCCTGGTTATCACATGAGTAAAAAACATTGGAATACGATTGATTTTGAAGCGGGCTTGCGAAATTCTTTTCTGAAGGAGTTGATTGATCATTCTTATGAGATGGTGGTGAAGGGTTTTACTAAGAAATTGAAGGAGGAATTGAGCTTGATGGAGTAATGCGGAATTTTTCGATTTTTAAGCCCTATTTTTATTTTCCGTTATTAGCCCAGATGTACCATTTAGTTTTTTAGTAGTATAATTTGTTTTGTAAATATATATATGTACTTTTGCAATCCTTTTGCGATTTAATTTGCATTAAACTCCCTTATTACCAAGTTATTATATTATTATTATTAATTAATATTACATGAATTACCTAAATGCCCTATTGTTTTTTGCTCTGATGCTAGGTTTTGGAACTACGACTTTAAATGCACAGAATGTGAATATTCCCGATGCTAATTTCAAAGCCTATTTATTGGGGAACACAATCATCAATGCCAATGGAGATTCTGAAATTCAGATTACAGAGGCAGCGAATTATACATCCAGTATGAACTGTTATAGTTTGAATATATCAGATTTAACAGGAATAGAAGCTTTTACGAATCTTGATGCATTAAACTGTGCTTTAAATAATCTAACCAGCTTAGATTTGAGTCAAAATACTTCTTTGACAGAAGTAATCTGTGAGAGTAATAATTTAACTAGTTTAATTCTGCCCACAACTGGTAACTTATTTACTATAGAATGTAGATTCAATCAGATCACAACCTTAGATTTGAGTCAAGTTAATAATGTATCCTTTCTAAATGCAGAAGGAAGTGGTCTATACAATTTAGATCTTAGAAACGGAAATAATGGATACTTAACTAACGCTTACTTTAATGTCACAAACAATCCGAACTTAAGTTGTGTCAATGTAGATGACGTTGCCTATTCTACCGCAAACTGGACAAACATAGATGCGGGAACCGTCTTTAGTACAAACTGTATTGCACCTCCTGCATTGGTGAATATTCCGAATGCTAATTTTAAAGCCTATTTGGTAGGGAATACAGCGATTAATACCAATGGAAATACAGAGATCGAAGTATCAGAGGCAACCGCTTTTGGTGGAACAATTGATTGTTCTAATCAGAATATAGTAGAGCTAACAGGAATAGAAGAATTTGTGAACTTGACTGCCTTAAATTGTTCTTCTAACAATCTAACTAGTTTAGATCTTACTCAGAACACTAGTTTGACCTCCTTAGATTGTAATTCTAATAACCTAAGTAGTTTAGAGGTAAAAAATAATAACAATACTAATTTTACAGCTTTTGATGCGACGAATAATTCTGGACTAAGTTGTATTGAAGTGGATGCTGTTGCTTATTCTACAACGAACTGGACGAATATAGACGCAGGAACTTCTTTTAGCACCAATTGCGTTCCTCCAGTGGTAAATATTCCAGATGCTAATTTCAAAACGAATTTGTTGAATAATGCCGCCATTAATACAAATGGAGATGGAGAAATTCAGGTGACAGAAGCAACGGCTTTTACTGGAACAATAAACTGTAGTAGTACAAACCTAATTAATGTAACAGGACTAGAAGCTTTTGTGAACTTGACAGGTTTAATTTGTACGAATAATGCACAGTTGCTTAGTTTAGATGTAAGTCAAAATGTCAACTTGTTAACGCTAAATTGTTCTAACAATTATCAGTTAGGTAGTTTAAGTGCAAATAATAATTTGCAAACGTTGACGTGTACAGGCACGGATCTGTATGGTATCTTTCTGAGGAATATTACGGGCTTAGTCACGTTAAATTGCTCTGGTAATAATATCGCAAATTTGGATGTGAGCCAAAACACAAATTTGGTCAATCTAAATTGTTCAGGTCTAAGTATTACGACTTTAGATTTGAGTAACAATCCAAATTTAGAAGTTTTTCAGTGTGATTTTAATAATCTAACTAGTTTAGATATCAGAAATGGAAATAATACTATTATAACCAATTTTCAGGTTAATTTTGGTTCTTTAAGCTGTGTTGATGTGGACAATGTTGCCTATTCTACCACAAACTGGACCAATGTAGATGCAGGAACTTCATTTAGTACAAATTGTAGTGGACCTCCGATTGTGAATATTCCAGATGTTGCTTTCAAAGCGTACTTAGTCGGAAATACAGCCATTAATACCAATGGAGATACTGAAATTCAGGTTACAGAAGCAACCGCTTTTAATGGAACAATTAATTGTACAAACCTGAATGTAAACCTTCTAACAGGAATAGAAGCATTCACCAGCTTGACAGCGTTAAATTGTTCTTCTAACAATGGAATACTTGATGTGGATGTGAGTCAAAATGCAGCCTTGACGACTTTAATTTGTTCTAATTGTGCTCAAATAGGTTTTGTAAATGTAACCCAGAATGCAAACTTGACAACACTTGATTGTAGCGGAACAGATCTATATGGAATCAATGTGACCCAGAATACAAATTTAGTCACGTTTAATTGTCAAAGTAGTCGTCTAACTAGTTTGGACTTGCGTCAGAACACAAATTTAGTAAACCTAAATTGTGCGCTTATTGATATTACGACTTTAGATTTGACTCAAAATGTTAATTTAGAAACATTTGATGGTTCCTTTAATTCACTAACTAGTTTAGATCTAAGAAATGGGAACAATACAAGCATTACAAGTTTCAACAGCACGTTTAATTCTAGTTTGACTTGTATTGGTGTAGATGATGTTGTTTATTCTACTGCCAATTGGACGAATATAGATGGCGCATCATCCTTTAGTATTAATTGTGCTGGACCAGCTCCAGTAGTAAACATTCCAGATGCTAATTTCAAAGCATACTTAGTCGGAAATACAGCCATTAATACCAATGGAGATTCTGAAATTCAAGTTACAGAAGCAACTGCTTTTACTGGAACAATTACTTGTAACAGCTTAGCTATAGCAGATATGACAGGAGTAGAGGCTTTTGTGAACTTAGGACAATTAAGATGTCATAATAATAACATCACTAGCTTAGATGTGACTCAAAACACTAGCTTGACGCATTTGTATTGTTATAACAACAACCTAACTAATCTAGATTTAAATCAGAATGCTAATTTGGTCGTGTTACATTGTGTTGGTAATTCGATTAGCAACCTAGACCTAAGTCAGAATGCGAACTTGTCTTTGGTGTTTTGTACGAATAATCCAATAAGCACACTAGATATGACTCAAAATACAAACTTAACAAAGTTGTATTGTGCTTCTACTCAATTAAGTAGTTTAGATTTAAGTCAGAATACAAGCTTGACCGTTTTGGATTGTGCTTCAACACAATTAAGTAGCTTGAACGTAAAAAATGGGAATAATGCTAATGTGACAACATTTAAAGCGCTTAACAACCCTAACCTAAGCTGTATTGAGGTAGACAATGCCACTTACTCAACAGCCAATTGGACAAACATAGACGCAACAACATCATTTAGTACAAATTGTACAGGGAATCCTTTGATTGTCTACATTCCAGATGCTAATTTCAAAGCATACTTGGTCGGGAATACGGCAATTAATACCAATGGAGATTCTGAAATTCAAGTAACAGAGGCGACCGCTTTTGCTGGGACAATTACTTGTAACAGTTTAGCTATAGCAGATATGACAGGAGTAGAGGCTTTTGTGAACTTAGGACAATTAAGATGTCATAACAATAACATCACTAGCTTAGATGTGACTCAAAACACTAGCTTGACACAACTACATTGTTATAGTAATAACATAAATAGTCTAGATGTAACTCAGAATACAAACTTGACCTTCTTACATTGTGTGAACAATAACATAAGCAATTTAGATGTCAGTCAAAATACGGACTTAACAAGGTTATATTGTTCTTCTAATCCAATTAGTAGTTTAAATTTGAGTCAGAATAGAGACTTAGGGAGGTTGTATTGTGGTTCCACTCAGTTGACGAGCTTAGACGTCAGTCAAAATACAAACTTGGAAATCTTAGATTGTTCTTCTGCTCAGTTGACCAGCTTAGATGTAAGAAATGGAAACAATACGAGTATTGGAACCTTCAAAGCACTTAACAATCCTAACTTAACTTGTATTGACGTAGATAATGTTGCTTATTCTACCGCCAACTGGACAAACATAGATGCTGCAACAGCATTTAGTACAAACTGTAGCTCAGTTCCTCCAATTGTGACCATTCCAGATGCTAACTTCAAGGCATATTTGGTAGCTAACAATGCCATCAATACCAATGGAGATGCTGAAATTCAGGTTTCAGAAGCCTTGGCTTTTAATGGAACAATCGCTTGTTCTAGTCTCAATATAGCAGATTTGACAGGACTAGAAGCTTTTGTGAATTTGATGACTTTAGATTGTTCTGCTAATAACATCAGCAGTCTAGATGTCAGTCAAAATACAAGCCTGGTTCTCTTAGATTGCGCTGCTAATAATATAAGCGACTTAGATTTGACTCAAAACGTGAACTTGACAAGATTGCATGCTTCTAATAATAATCTAGTGAGCTTAGATATTAGAAATGGAAATAATACGATTATCACAACTTTTGATGCATTGAACAATCCAAGTCTAGCCTGTATTACAGTAGACGACATTGCTTACTCTACTGCCAACTGGATGGATATAGACGCAACCGCCTCCTTTAACACGGTTTGTGGATTGCCAATTGTATACATTCCAGATGCCAATTTCAAAGCTTATTTGTTAAGTAATTCGCTAATTAATACCAATGGAGATACTGAAATCCAAGTAACAGAGGCGACCGCTTTTACGGGAAAGATAAAGTGCCCTAATTTGAATATAGCAGATTTAACAGGAGTAGAGGCTTTTGTGAATTTGACGACTTTAGTTTGTTATAAGAATAATTTAACGAGTTTAGATGTGAGTCAAAATACGAGTTTGACATTTTTACATTGTGTTAACAATTCACTAAACAATCTAGATGTGAGTCAAAATACAAGTTTGACAAGGTTATATTGTTCTAATAATCCATTGACTAGTCTAGATGTGAGTCAAAACACCAGCTTGCAAAGGCTATATACCAGTACAACTCAATTAAGCAGCTTAGATTTGACTCAGAATACGAACTTGACGATATTGGACTGTTCTTACAGTCTGTTAAGCAGCTTGAATGTAAGAAATGGAAATAATACAAATGTTACTACTTTTAAAGCGATTAATAATCCTAATTTAACTTGTATTGATGTAGATGATGTTGCTTATTCTACCGCCAACTGGATGGGGATAGATGGCATCGCCTCATTTAGTACAAATTGTAGTTTGCTTGTTCCAATGGCGAACAATACGAATGCTAATTTGGTAGGTAATGTTGTAACAAATAAAGAGCGCGCTTTGACAACTCAGGTTTCAGAGACTTCGACTTCTAATGGTATCATCAACCTAAGTGCCTATCCAAATCCAACTACAAAAGGTATTACACTAGACTTTGGCAAAGTTTACCAAGAAGCTAATATCCAGGTGATTAATCTGACAGGACAAATCGTTCTCAGCCAGCAAGTGGAAAATGTATCTAATACCAGACTAGAAATAGAAGGTTCAACAGGTATCTATTTTGTTACTATCCAAACAAAAGCAGGAACGGCAACACTCAAAGTGATTAAGGAGTAAGTTAGAATGAATCTATAAATTATAGAAGGACTACCTAAATAAGGTAGTCCTTTTTTTATATCTTCTCTGTTGTTAAATTAAATACAGTGTAACATAAGTTTTGATTTTTATTACAGAGAATTTTTGATGAAATTCGAGGACTCCCACAGTTTGATAGCCTTAGCTATCATAACGAGGCGCTGGGCTGCTTGTGCTAGTAGCACAAACTAAGGAGCAAAAAAGAAGTTCGCAAAAAGGCTCGCTTAATAAATGTTGAAAATTTATGTTACACTGTATTAAAGGTGTTTTTACTTTATAAAAAATAGAAATGAAATTACTGTATAGACTATTAGGTATTGGCTTGGTATTGTGCATTGGAACTATTGTAACTGCTCAAAATATAACTATTCCAGATGCTAATTTTAAAAATTATTT
>CALDEP010000296.1 GCA_937942475.1 uncultured Aureispira sp. | reverse complement strand
TGGGCATGACCATCAAATCTTTTTGAGTAACTACCGTTCTTGTTTCAGAGACAGAAGCCAAGTCTTTGGTATGTCCAAAGAGCATAAATTTCCATTTGGTCAAGGCTTCGTTCATCGTAAATTTGATGATAATATTGCCGTCTTTGTCCGTCATCAAATCAGGATAAAAGAACACCGTTTCGTTTAAGTTGGTTCGAACTTTTACATCGCCAAAATCCTCTTCTGGAGCTTCTTCAGGCGCTAATGGTTTGCCATCTTTACCTTCTGTAGCTGCACCACCAAACAATTCATCTTCCGAATCAGAGACAGAGACATCAAATCCATACGAATCTTCTTCAACTTCTTCAAAAGTTTCCTCTATCATAGGAGAGGGAGCATCCATAACTTTAGATTCTTTTTTGGAGATAGCGGTTTTCTGTCTTGCACCACCTTTCATACTTTTATAGATACGGCTGTTTTCATAAAAAGAAAAACCATTCCAATTGAAGCTAGGGTAGTTTCTAGAGGAACCTGATCGATACTCATTCCAGTTGCTTTGAAGTAAGGAAGAATTTACAGAAGAAAAGGAATTGTATCCCTGCAAAGTCAAACTTCTGTAAGAGCTAGGATTAATGTTAAATCCCCAAGAATTAGCGGCAAAAGCATCTAGAGAAGCGTCGTACATGCCTGCTAGAAATTCTGCTGCCACTTTGTCTCCTTTGTTTCCCGAAATTTTAATTTTCCATTCTTCTTCCTGTCCTGGATATAATTTATCACGGAAAGTAGCATATTCAACTTTTAAATCTTTATTGCTCCAAGGAACATAAATGCTTCCACCAGAACTGTGAAAACGACCATGTTGAACGCTACTTAAATGAAAGTGTAAATTTCCACGATGCTTTTCTTCAATTTGAATCTTTCGATTTGCTCTTCCATTCGTTTGCAACCACTCTTTATAAATAATTTTATTGTCGTGTTCAATCTCATACAAGACATAAGCCGCTTTATTATGCGCCCCAAAATCTAAGGTGATTGTCGTGTCAGGCTCTACTAAAAAGGAAGTTTGTGCGACGAACAAGGCATTATTTAGAGGCGTTGTTTTTGCATTATTACTATAAACGGTAAAGAACTTTCTAAGCTCAACAGGAACACCATATTTGTCTTTTGTTTTCAACGTAAGTCGATAACGTCCTTGTTCCCAGTTTTTTAAATCTTTTAGTTCTAATGTTTTAGATTTCTCGGTATCAAAATTAGTTTTCGAGACTTCTTTTAGAACGACCCAATTCGTCGATTCATCTTCGTCCTTAAAGGCATATTGAGGAAACTGTTTCTGAAAGCTTGCCTTGTCCATGTTCTCATAGTCAGGCTTTTTCCAAAAGCGAGTATTGTAAGCCACTTTAGGTGTTTTTAATTGCTCGATAACAATTTCGCCTTGTGCGGCTTCAAATTGATTGTTAAGGTTTTTTGTATTAATACCAAAAGGCTTTGCGCTTTCTCGATTTACATTTTCAGGAACCGTTAAGCTGACATCCAAAGCGATATAACCCACTCGAACAAGCGTTTCTGTTGTATGTGTTTCGCCCGTAATATCTGTCACAGTCGCATAAACGGTATATTGAAATTCAGGGTTCTTATCCTTAGGAATAGAACGATCGGGAATGGCTTTGAAGGTAATTTCATATTCGCCTTTTTCATCCGTTTCAGCTTCTCCAAAGGTGATTTCTTGTTGCTCTCTATTAAAAGGAATGTACCAGCCCCAACGCCAGTTCCAATAAGGAAAACGGGCTTCACGAACCACTCGATATTGTACTTTTGCGCCATCTATATTATTACCAGCATAAGCCTTGGCATGCCCTTGTACCTTGACAGAGTCGTCAATTTTGAACGACTCTTTGACAGGAAGTGCAAGGACTTCAAATTTTGGACGCTTGTATTCTTCTACTCGAAAATATTTTGTGCTGTTACTATAATTATCTTCCAAATACATTTGTCCTAATAAACCTCCTGTTGGAGCCGTAAAAGAACCATTAAAAGAACCATATTCATTGGTAGTAACAGATACATCGGCTACTTTTTGACGGTTGGCATCATAAAAAACAATGGTTCGTTTTCTATTGGGTATGATTTTTTGCGCTGTGCCATCTGTGTAATGGCTCAATAGAAGTCCTTTGAAGTAGACCAATTGCCCTGGTCGATAGATGGCTCTGTCCAAAAAGAAATGCGTCGTTTCCTTTTGATAAGGACTGCTTGGTACATAGTTAGAATAAGCCTCATCTAAAAACAAAACTTCTCCCTTGAGCGATAATTTGATGAAATAAGAGCCATTACGACCACTATTCTTATTTCTAAACCCAGAAGTAAGAATCAAACCATCCTCATTACTAAAAGCAGTATGTACTCGAACGGTTTCATAACGCCTCAACAAACTATTGTATTTAGAAATGTAAAATTCGGCACGAACATCTTCTAAAGGTTTTCCAGAAGTTCTATTGTTTACATAAAAAACACTCATTCCATCCTCGTGGCGAGAACTTAGACTCATGTCTGAAACAAAAAAGGAACTGTGTGCAATCCCATTTTTTTCATAAGAAAAGCTCTCCTTATTAGAACTCGCAATAATATAACGACCATTAGGCAGCTTAGGAATTTCAAATTCAATGCTATGTTCTTGATAATCGCCTTCGTTTTTTAAGTCCAAAGACCATTTGTAAGTACTGGGTAAATTACTTAAATAAGCTGCTTGTTTATCACCATACTTTCCTTGAAAAGCAGTGTATTGAGCTTTGTTAACAGGAATGGCTCTAAAATAAACTTTTTTTAAATTCTTATAATTTAGTAAAGCCAAAGTAGGCGCGTCAATGGCATTTATTTTCTCAACACTCAAAGACATGCTTTTTTGTTGAATGCTTGTCATTAAAGCCTGACAATGAGAAGCGCCATACGATTTTGGATGTTTTTCTACTGCTTTTTGACAAATTTCGAACGCCTTTTTTATGTCCCAACGATATTCTTCGGAAGGAGAAGGCTGGTATTTGTTGCCTTGGTTGTTATAATAAGTAGCAATATGAAACGCAATTTCAGCAGCAGCTTCTTGCTCTTTATACTGCTCGTGCAAGGCTTCTAAACGTTCTAAATAAAGTAAATTTTTGTCATTTAAAATGGATTTATTCAAGACATATTGTAAGCGTCCTAATTCTAGTACGATAAAAGCACTGGGATCTTTGTCCTTGATATGAAAAGCCAAAGCATCTTGATACAAACGCAAGGCTTGAAATTCAGTCGCCAAACTATCTTCTGCTTCTAAGGTTTTATTAATAAAGGATTTAGCATCTGCAAAATAATCCTCAGCGTCTAGGTAAAATTGGAAAGCAGGTTTGGTCAAATAATACTTCTCTGATTTAAAAAAACTAAGCGCACGATGCACTAAAAAATCATATAAAGTTGGGCTTATCTCATAACTAATATAGCCATTGTTTAGGATTGCTTTGAAATCCGTTAAATCTATGCTTTTGGTTCCTTCGTAGGTGATGCTTTCATGGTACAAATTAAAGCATTTTTCAGTAATCCTAGAGATGTCCCAAGTACGAATATCTTCTTGGTTAAAATCTTCTGTTTTGGTTCTGTTTTGAAACTTATATAGATACTGACTTAGGTAACGATCGTACATTTCAGCAACCATCGACAAAAGAATGGGCTTTATGGGAGCTTTTGCTGTTTTTGCCTCTTCTTGAAACCTATAAATGGCTTTCACCAAACCATCTTCTTCTAATCTTGCTTGGTATTTATTAATAAATAAAAGCGCCTTAATCAACTGTGCTGTTTGCGCTGGATTTTTAGTATCTTTTTTAATTTCTGTATAGAGTTTTTGAGTCTCTTCCAGTGCGGATTTGGTCAAGTTATCGTACTCTAATTTACTTATCTGGCTCCAAGCCTTGGAATAATCATTCATTGTTGTCTTATTTGGTTTTTGTGCAAATAGGCTAACAGATAATGCAAGCATCATCAGGATACCTATAATTCCCAAATAGTTGGATTTTTGCATAAGTTCTATTTTTAGTGTGTTGGGATGCGATTTGGAAATTTTAAAATTATCTAACTCATGTTACGCAAACAATTGATTTGGTCGATAAGAAAACAATGTTATTGTATCAAGTTTGTTCTTAATTCTTAATGATGAATTTTTAATGTTGAATGCTTTATAGCACAACAAACATTAAAAATTCATCATTTAGCATTAAACATTAAAACAGCCCTCAAATAAGTAATCATGAGTTTAATGCTTAACGAAAAAAAATCTTGCGTAACATGAGTTAATAAAAAATAGATACAGGTAAATTACTTCACCCTAACACGCACACCTTCCGAATGTGCTGTAAACTCAGGCGCATACATACATTGTATGGTCGTAATTCCATTCGAGAAATCTCCCTTATGATTCACTCTCAAAGGATATTCAAAGACATAAGTTCCTTTTGACAAATAGCCGAAGAAAAAGTTAGTAGAAGCATCTTTAGTGCTTTCATAATAACCCAAACCACCTTGATATTTGTACTGACTCAAGACATTGGTGGGGTCCAAACCAGCGGCACGCATATCTTTCATGTGGACATATTCCATGTCTCTATCAACGATCAATTCAATGCGAACTTTGATCAAATCACCAGGCTCTAAAGTCTCTTTGTCAATCGGTTTTAGAACAGGACCTCTGTCAGTATTAATTTGCTTGAACAGTTTTTTATTCAATTTCAAAGGCGTTTCTTTGAAGTGCGTAATTTTATCCAAGTTCTCAAAATATTGCC
>CALDEP010000295.1 GCA_937942475.1 uncultured Aureispira sp. | reverse complement strand
AAGGTAGTGAAAGCTTAGCTTGCTGTTGATAATAAAGGCTCAATCGTAAGTTTTGTGAGCGTTTAAGGTTTAGAATCCTTTTAAGGCTATGAATTAGGATATAAGTTTTAAGTAGAAAGTCGTATGTTTTCTTTTGATAATAAACGACTTACGACTTTCTACTTAAAACTTACGACTCATGTCGTCTGATAAAGGTGCCTCTTTTTTTTTGACCACAAAACTTGTTACTAAACCATAATAAAGAGCCATTATACAAAGATCAATACACTCAAAACTACCCAAGCCAAGAAACACATCAATCCTTTGTGTTCCGCAAAAAAGGCGATTAATAAAATGCCTATAATCAGCCAATTACATTGACTACTTAAAAAGAAACCCAAGCTTGTAAATAGTCCTAAATGAGGGATTTCTGTAGTCCAGAATAACCAAAATTGCCATAAAATTGTTAACAAAGCAAGCCCCATCATCCAAGGAATTTGTTTCCTAAAATGTTCGTAATAATCAAAATAAGTAAATTGATTTTTAGGATCAAGCCCTTCGATAGAAGGAAATAACAAGATTCCTATCCAATAATAACAAGCTGTAGTGCCAATTGCTCCCCAAATCATATACTGGTGTATATTGGTATCAATTTGATATTGATGTCTTTGTAAGAGTAACAACACAAAAATACAAGACCAAAGGATTGGAACAGTAACATAAAGCGCATGTTGACGAACTTGAATTAATTCGCCCCATTTTTTGATGTACAGTAAGAGGGTTAAGCCAACCAAGACGGTGTATAAAATAATATAATATTCTGTACTATTCATAGACAACAAGTTGATTTTTCTTAATTTGATATATTTTTATTTTGCATATAACTATAAGTCTTTGCTAAAAATGTCCTTGGTTTCTTTTTTAAGATGCTTTATTATTGATAGATAATTCCGCACATTTTATCAATATTCTTAATTAAAAAACTTAAAGTATGAAAAAAGTATCTCCATTTTCAAAAACTACAAAACATTTAGGATGTTTTATGTTTTTGTTAGTAACGATGTTTCAACCTCTAAATAGTGAGGCTTGTGTGGATTATCATCCGACAATTTCTGTAAGCTGTGATTACGATGCAGGCTACAATGAAATTTTAGTACGAGTGAGTAATATGCAACTGTTTGGAAGCCCTCAAGGTGTTTTTTGCACTTGTGGTATTTCTAATTATACGAATATATTTAGTGATATTCAATATGTTTCTTTTGTAGATTCTGCAACTGTAAATCCAGTTGCTGGGTTTGTTCCTTGGTCGGGCAGTACAACAGCAGCAGGTTCTTGGAATACCGTTCAGTCGGGCAATTGGGATGCTTTTTTGGCAGAAACAACAGCTAGCGGATTGGCAACAGGCCATGCAGTAGATTTGATTATTAGAGCATCACTTCCTGCTGGTTATACCTTCACTTATTTAGATTCTAATTTAGTCGTAACAGCAATTGGAACAGATGAGTATAGTACGGCAACAAATTCTGTTACATTTGGACACAATAGTATTTCTAGTTTCCCGAATAGTGGAATTACTTATGTGCAACAACCTTTGTCTTACTTTTCAAGTATTGATAATGTTATTACAGGCCTTATTACAATAGAGCAAGAAAAGAGTGGAATTAAAGCATACCCAAATCCTTTTTCTAATGAATTGCTTTTTGAATTAGAATTAGAGACCACAAGGAAAACAGAAGTCTTTATTACTGATTTACTAGGAAAAAGAGTGAAAACATTTTTGCCTCAAGCACTAACTGTTGGTAAAAACCAACTAAGATGGCAGCCAAATAATATTCCAAATGGAATTTATTTGATTAGCATCAAGACAGAAGGAGCGATCAAAACAGAACGAATCGTTTTGGCTAGAAGCTAAAAATTAAGAGACGAGTTTACTATAAAAAAAAACGTTAAAACACCTTAACAGTATTGTTAGGGTGTTTTTATTTGTCCACTCCTTCACGAATTTTCTTATACCATTTGACACCCAAACCCAAAGCAATTCCAAATAAAATTAAACCTGCCAAAGCATAAATAAAATCCAAGCGGTTTTTGAAAACAGCTAACAAAACAATTGCCACCAAAAAAAGCGTTGTCACCTCATTGTACAAACGAAATTGCGTAGACGTCATCACCTTTTCGCCTTTCTCTAGGCGTTTCATAATGCCTTTGCTATAATGATGATAACCAACTAATAATAGGACTAAGCCGAATTTCCAATGCATCCAAATATTAAAGGTCCACCAAGTCCAGCCTCTCAAATAAAGCATGGTAAAACCACCTATAAAGGTTATAAATAGAGCAGGAGTCATGATGATAGTATACAATCGACGCTGCATAATACCCATTTGTTCCATCAAAATAGTCCGTTTGGGTTCTTCCATATCCATCGCTTCTGTATGGTAAATGAACAGACGTGGCAAATAGAATAGTGCTGCAAACCAGCTTACAAAACCAATGATGTGCAGTGCCTTGAAAAAGGAAAAAGTACTAGGACTACTGATAATTTCTTGAAGATAAGTCATAACATTTTATGCTGTTATTTTATTCGTGATGATAAGGTTGGTTTCTTAAAATAGTCATGGCTCGATACAATTGTTCTAAGACAAATAAACGAACCATTTGATGTGAAAAAGTCATCTTAGACAAGGAAATTTTGGCATTGGCACGCTGATAAACATCAGGCGAAAAACCGTAAGCACCACCCACCACAAAAATAAGTCTTCTATGGCTCTGTTGAAGCATGGTTTCCATGTATTTGGCAAATTTGAGCGACGTAAACTCCTTGCCGCCCTCGTCCAATAAAATGAGCCAATCGCCTTTGTCTATCTTCTTCAAAATTAATTCCCCTTCTTTGGTTTTTAACTGCTCATTGGTCCTGTTTTTTGCATTCTTAATATCAGGAATCACTGAATATTCAAAGGGAAGGTAATGTTTTAGTCGTTTTTCGTAGATCGTTGTTCCCTCCTTTAGATAAGGAAAAGAGGTGTTGCCAATGACCCATAATTCTGCTTTCATCTAGCTTGTTTTTAAATTTTTATCTATAAACAGATATAAGTATTCAATTAAAAAAGAGAAAAACATCCAAGCAGGAGTGTAATCCAATCGTATGTAACCCATAAAATGCCAACCTGTAGTATATTCCCAAGGGCATTTGCCGGTCAATTGCTCTAATATAAAGCCCGCACAAAACTCAACAATTAGAATTAAGGTGGTATAAGAAAGCAATCGCAAAAGAATATTCCAAGTCCCTACTTTTTTGAAAATAGGCCCTGCTATAATCGGAATCAAGGCGTAAATGGGCAACATCCACACATAGGTTTTTCCAGTCAAAGACCACAAGGCTTCATTGCAATAAGGTGTTTGCTTGATTAAGTTCGTTATGGCCACAAAAAAAACTTCTGTTGTTATACCAAAGCAAGCAAAGAATACACTTAGAAATATTTTTTTAGACATTTCAATGAATTTACAAAATAAAGCAATTTTCAAGCCCCAAAATACGTATTTTGAATTGTATATTTAAAGATGTGCTTACTTGGATTTAAAATAGTATATTTTTGTGATAATTGGCTGCCTTTTTGATCATACTCAAACCTTATATATCTTTTGTTTTGCAACAATTGGTAAGAATATCTGTTCTTACTACTTATAGATCAATTATTAAGAATTACTAATACAATTAAGAATTATGAAAAAGCTATTATTATTCGCTCTTGCTTTATGTTTTGCACAGATAACTTTTGCTCAAAAAATTGACACGAAGGTTTCAAAAGTGACTTTTGAGGTCAGTAATATGGGAAAAATAGTCAAAGGAACCATGTTAAACCTAGTAGGAACGGTTAATTTTGATGCTGATAATTTAGAAACGTCTAGTTTTGAGGCAACAATAGATCCTTCAACGGTTGATACAGAAAGTAAAGGGAGAGATAAACATTTGCAAAAAGATGATTTCTTTGGCGTAGCAACGTTTCCTGTGGTGAAAGTGAGTTCTGATAAACTAACTAAAACAGAAACAGGTTATGAAGCAGCAGCAACCTTGACAATTAGAGACGTGAGTACGCCGATTACCATTCCTTTTACAGTAGAGGAGCAGGAAGGACAACAGCATTTGATAGGAACCCTTATGATTGAGCGAAAAAAATATGCTTTGGGAGAGAAAATGGGCGCAGGATCAATTGGACTAGAAGTAAAAGTAGATATCGACTGTATTGTTGATTTGAAATAGGGTAGAAATAAATTTGAAGATTTTATAATTTGAATAGTTAAAATGATCCTTAGATCTTCAAATTATAAAATCTTCTACTCTACACGACGGTTTTTGTAAAAATTAAAATGGGGCTGGTTTTTGACTATTTTTAGATCGCTTCGCTTTTAGATTTTAGATCTTAGACTCCAACTCGAAGAATCAGCGTAGCTAATTAAGCTGTGATTGGAGTCTAAGATCTAAAAGCGAAGCGATCTAGGATCTAATATCTGTTTAAAAAAAAGCCCATTCTGCCAAACTTTAAAAACCGTCGTGTAGAGTACTATTTTTTATATTCCTTAATGATTTGGTTTATCTTTCCGAAAATAGAAACGCCTTTTTTATCTTTCATTTCTATTTCAATTCGATCTCCAAAACACATAAATGGGGTAGAAGCCTTGCCCTCATTTACAATCTCTAAACAGCGCACTTCTGCCAAACAGCTAGAACCATCGGGACTGCCTTCATTGGCTACCGTTCCTGAACCAATAACCGTTCCTGCCATTAAGGAACGCGTTTTAGCAGCATGGGCTACGAGCTGCCCAAAATTAAACGTCATATCTACGCCTGCATTTGGGGAGCCAATCAATTTTCCATTCAAAGTAGAATGCAAGGGCAAGCAAAGCTTGCCATCTTTCCAACTATCCTCTAATTCGTCCAGTGTAACAACAACTGGAGCAAATGCAGTCCAAGGTTTGGATTGATAAAAGCCAAATTGCTTGGAGAGTTCATTTGGAATTAAATTTCTTAAAGAAACATCATTGATAATCGTAATCAATTTAATGTGCTTTAAAGCCTCCGTTGAGTTCGTTCCCGCAGGTACATCATCTGTGATAATTGCCACTTCAGACTCAAAATCAATTCCCCATGCTTCTTTCTCAATTTCAACCGCATCATTTGCTCCAATAAAGGCATCAGAAGCCCCCATATACATTAATGGATCTGTCCAGAAGGATTCAGGTAAGGCGGCATTTCTAGCTTTTCGGACAAGTTCGACATGCGTTACATAAGCACTTCCGTCCGCCCAATGGTAGGCTCTAGGAATCGGGGCTAAGACTCTAACAGAAGAAAAATCAAAGGTGTTTGATAATTCATTTGCGTTTAACTTTTTGTAAACAGCTTGCAACTGACCTTCTGTAACTGCCCAATTGTCAATGGCAAGTTGCATGGTTGTTGCAATGTCGCTTACGCTTACCGCTTTTGTTAATTCTTTATTCACGACAACTAATTGTCCATCTCTCGTTTTATTATCAATTGAAGCTAATTTCATTAAATAGGTATATTTTTAGTTTTTTAATTGTTGCAAATTATTATTAAAATAAACGCTCAGAAACCTTCAAAGCGTTTGGGAACATAGGTTTAACTATGCTGTATTTATTTTTCACTTTCTCTTTTTAATTGTTCCAACCAAAAAAACATATCTTCTTTTAAGATAGAATTCATTTTATTTTTCATGAGTTGAATTATCCAACCCTCCATACTTTCTTCAACCTTAATTCTTGTTCCATTCTCTATTGGTTCTAAATACCAATTGTGTATTGCTTTTGCTCCAAAAGCTTTTCCAGTCCAACCCAAAATTTGGTTTGTCTTGTAGGTATGAATCTTTGACTTGATTTTACTTCCATTTGTTTTCCACGTAAAGACTGTTCCAACTTTAAGTGCGTCTTTTAGCGTTGCTTTTTTTATTCTGTTATTCCACTCTCCCCAATTCTTAATATTTGTTAAGACATCCCATACTTTCTCAGGTGCTGCATTTATAAATATTTCTTTGGTTTGAATTACGGGAGCTTCTTGATTAATAGTCATATATACTTGATTTTATGCTTTGGTTGGTCACCAAAATGATCAGAAAAATTAGAATTAAACTTTGCTATATTTTTATAATTTGTTTACACAAAGTTCAACATCTTTATTCTCTGTTCACTTGACATATATCAAGAAGTGTGTTTACTCTTTTTTTTTCTTATTCTACTCAATGTCTCAGGCGTCATGCCAAGCATAGAAGCTAAAAAGTTTAGAGGGACCTGATTAAACAACTCTGGATTGAAGCTAAAAAAATGATTGTACCTTTCTTCTGCATTCATGGAAAGGTGAGTAATAACTCGATCTTCTAAAACAGAAAAACATTTGGTTAAAAACATTTTCTCTAATTTATCCCATCTCGGCACTTTGTTAGCGATTTTATCATAGTTCTCTTTTGATAGCGTTAAGATTTCAACATCATCTATTGCTTGGTAATTAACTTTGGCTTTTTGGTTGAATAGAAACCCTGATAAATCAACAGCAAAGTAACCACTTGTTGAGAACCACTTCGTAACTTCTTTATCATTTGTATATAGAAACTCTCTGAGTATTCCTTTTTCCACAAATCCCATTTGCCTTACATAACTACCTTCTTTCAAAAAGTATGCTCCTTTCTTAATTTTCTTTCGTTCAAAGAAATCCTGAATGTTGATAAATTCGTTTTCGGTGAATCCAAAAGTTTCGATTATGTGTTTTCTAAGCTCGGACATCTAGACTTTGTTTTTTATGGTGCACAACAAACATTATATTTACAGCAGTGCTTTGGGATTTATGCACCGAATAAATTAAAGATAGAAAGAAAAATGACTTGCTTAAAATCAAGGCATTCTTTTGTTTTTTTATCTTAATGTATACTTGTAATGAAACAATTAGAACTAGAGAATAAGCTGCTTATATCATTCTGATATTGAGAACCAAACGCATTTATTTGTAAAAAAAATGCTATTTGAGGACTTAGTTTTTAATTAGTTAGAGAATTATATGAATAATTAAATAAAATTCGTTAAATAATGGGCAAGCAGACTTGCAACTTATTTGTAAGTACTTATTCACAAAAACATAAATTATGAACAAAGTAGAGTCACTTGAAGCACTTATTGATTGTCTGGATCATTCCGATCTTTCTAACCAAGGTAAGATCATTAAAGAAATGAACATTCCGATTAGCGATTTTGAAGCATATGCCTCTTGGAATAAAGAGTGCTATACAAGAAATTGTATTCATCGGACCGACAAATATGAGCTGATTTTGCTCTGTTGGAAAAAGGGGGATGAAACGCCAATTCATGGTCATGATGGTCAGAATTGTTGGGTGTATCAGATTAAAGGAAACATGACAGAAATTCGTTATGAAAAAGATGCCTCTGGCGATTTGTTCGAAAAACATCGAATGCAATTAAGTCCTGGAAAGTTGACTTATATGAATAAGACGATGGGCTATCATAAATTGAATAATGACACCGACGGTCGTGGAATGACGCTGCACATTTATGTGTCGCCAATTACATCTTGCGAGGTTTTTAACAATAAAAAAGAAGCTTTTGAGCTTAAAAATTTAAAATATGATACCGTAGATGGATTGGCTTTGGTCTAATCTAAAGCTACTATTACTACTGTTATTTTTTGTGAGCGATTCGATCTACTACTTAATGGCTCACGAAGTTTTTCTTTTAAGAAAATAAAAATCCATCTTCAGAAGTTGATCTTACTGAAGATGGATTTTCATTTTATAGCCGAACTATTCCTTATATTTCTTTTGCAATGCATTGAGGAAGTGCCTTAGATACTGATCCATACAATGTCGATAAGATTTATTACCAGGCTTGCGGAAAAAAGCACTCAATTCATGTTTGCTTATTCTTTTGTCTATCGAAGCGAATAGATCTAAGATGTCATCTGTTTTCAAATCCAAGGCAATTTTTAGTTTCCGAAGAATCATATTATTACTTAAAGGATCTTCTGGTACTGGTTGAGGACCTTCTCTTTTTCCACGCTTTTCAATGATTAAACCGTTGAGGAAAATAGCCAATTCTTTATCCGTCAGTTCTACTACTTCGGGGTCGTCCTCTTTTCTTAACCAGCCATACAATTCTGCTTTGTGAACATCGTGATCGGCTAGTTTAAAAAGCGCCATCATCTGGAGATCATTAAAATCAAAAAGATAGCGCATACGTCTTAAAATATCATTGTTAGTCATCTGTTGTGTTGTTTTTTAGGCTATTCATCTAAATTCCTGCTGGGAATATACGGACATCGTTTAATAAAGTGTCTTGAGTGATGAATAGAATAGATTTGTTGCGTATATAGGTGTGTTAATGGTCTGTTTAGTCGTATTTTATTTCTCTTACGTACAAATACTTTGGTGGATTATATAAAGAGGTCATGATTTCTGTTTTCTCAATCCAATTTCCTTTTTTATCATATTTGAACGTAGTTTGGTAAATAAGGTTACCATCTGTATCGTATTCATTCCATCCTGTTAGGTATCTATTTTTGTTGTAAAAAAGAAATCGATTAGATTCCAAGGCGTTGTGTCGATTGTAAAATTTTCTTTGAATTTTATTACTTTGTTTATCATATAAATAAACAATCTTCCAATCTAAACCCTTCTTTGAATTGTGTTGGCTTTCTTCAAGGAGATTTCCATTCTGATCATATTTGAAAGCCATTACTTTATTAGAGACAGGTTTATTCATATTGAAGGATTTTACTTCAATTTTATTTCCTTTTTTGTCATATTCATAATTTAGTTTAAAATCTAAATCATTAGATGAATTGTAATAATTCACTTCAACTTTATTTCCTTCCTCGTTGTACCTATGTTTAGACGTGTTTAGTAATGAATTATTATAAGCATTATAATATTTCTCTTCAACCAGTTTTCCCTCTTTATTATATTCAGAAACAGCATATGTTTTTTGGTCAGAATAGTATCCTTTAAACGGAAGTCCATTCGCATCGTATTGGTAAATATCCTTACTATTTAAACTGCCATCTGGGTGGTAACGCTTTTCTATAAGAACATTTCCATTGTGATCAAAAACCGTTGTTTTGCTATTTTTTTTTTTCAATTCATCGTAAGTAACAAACTTAGTTTCTGTCATAGACTGCACCTTTCCATTTAATTTATCTTGTGCTTCTACTTTAGCAGAACCGCTTAGTAGCATAAGTATAGTCATCATACCTATGGCATAAAAAATGGATGCCTGTATTTTGTAGGGCTGCATATCTGATTTTTAAAGTTAATACGGCTTCTCTATCTACGCCTTGTGGTAGTAAAGATAATAAAGTAGGCATAGAAAGCAAAATAGTAAGTTTTGTGCAGATGTATTTCTTTAGATAAGTAGATAGGGTTAATTAATCGTCATTTTTGGGAGTAGATATTTTTTTGTCAAACGAAGCATTTTTCTTAGGAATAGCACCGCTATTGCTAAGAAAAATAATGAAGGATGGCGAAAAAATAGCCTTTCAAAAATGTGTC
>CALDEP010000294.1 GCA_937942475.1 uncultured Aureispira sp. | reverse complement strand
TCTAGGCATTTTTGGTTCTATTGGAGGTGTTTTGGCGATAGCTGATTTGTTGGTTTATCGCAATGGCTTGGATCATCCTAGAGAATGGTTATTAAGGCATTTGGGGCGTATGCTGGGTGCTTACATTGCTACTTTTACAGCATTTGCCGTCACCAATTTAACGGCTTGGCTGGCTCCTATTCTTTTATGGACCTTGCCGCCTCTTTTTGGGACGGTTGCCATTACTTTGGCTACTCGTTATTATAGAAAGGTGTATAATGTTCCAACAAAAAAGCAACAAGAAAAAATCTTGTTGCCTTAAATCAAGTCCTTAATCGACTTATTATATCTTCCTAAATTTATTCTCCTGCACCATAAGACAAAAGAGACTCCTTTATACTTACCTTTCTGTAATTTCATTAATCGTAATGCGGTCTATCCCATTGCACAAATTACTCTGGTTATCAAAGTCTATTTCTACGTTGATAGGAAATGCCGTTGCTCCATCTAAGAAAGTGGTTCCAGCAGGCAAATCAGTATCAAAAAAGCGATACGTGAAATTATCAATAAGAATTAAATACCCACCACAACAAGCACAGGCAGCAGAATCTTTTCCTACAATTTGTCCTGTAATAACAGAAGCGGCATTATCATCACAACTGCTAAATGAAAGGGCTAAAAAAGTAAATACTAGTATTGCTATTGTTTTCATCAATCTATGTTAAAGTTTAAAATTAAAGTCTGTAAATCAATCTAATAAAAAAATTACTGAACTGCTATATATAATACGTAAATGCAGGGATAAAAGTAGAGTTATTCTTCGTTTATTACAAAAAAAAGCCTAAAAATACAAAAGCCTCTACTGTTGACTAGCAGAGGCTTTTGTTTCTATTTTACAGCTAAATTTTCAATTTATACTAGACCAAACCTTGATCTAACATAGCATCTGCTACTTTGACAAAACCAGCAATATTTGCTCCTTTGACATAATTGATGCTACCATTTTCTTCGCCATATTCAACACATTTTTCATGAATAGATTTCATGATATGGTGTAATTTCTCATTCACCTCTTCACGAGTCCAAGACATGCGCAAAGAATTTTGTGACATCTCTAAACCAGAAGTGGCTACTCCACCAGCATTAGATGCCTTTCCTGGAGCGTATAAGATTTTTGCGGCTAAGAAGACCTCAACGGCTGCGGCTGTAGAAGGCATATTCGCCCCTTCTGCGACAGCAATACATCCATTGTCTACCAAGGTTTTTGCTTCCGATTCATCCAACTCATTTTGAGTCGCACAAGGAAGTGCAATGTCTACTTTTTCAGACCAAGGACGTTTGCTTTCATTGAAAACAGCATTAGGATATTCTGTTACATATTCTTTGATACGTCCACGACGTGTATTTTTCAGCTCCATAATCCAAGCTAATTTGGCTTCATCAATGCCATCTTTGTCGTAAATATATCCTTTAGAATCACTAAGTGTCACTACTTTTGCACCCAATTCCGTTGCTTTTTCACAAGCATATTGAGCCACATTACCAGAGCCAGAAATGGCTACTGTTTTGCCCTCAAAAGAATCGCCTTTTGTTTTGAGCATTTCATCTGCGAAATAAACCGTTCCATAACCAGTAGCTTCAGGACGAATTAAAGAACCACCCCAGTTCATGCCTTTTCCAGTCAATACACCTGTAAACTCATTGCGCAAGCGTTTGTACTGTCCAAACATATAACCAATTTCACGACCACCAACGCCAATATCTCCAGCAGGAACATCTGTATTGGCACCAATATGACGTTGTAATTCTGTCATAAAAGACTGGCAAAATTTCATTACTTCATGGTCAGATTTCCCTTTAGGGTCAAAATCTGAACCACCTTTTCCACCCCCCATAGGCAATGTAGTTAAGGAGTTTTTGAACACTTGCTCAAAGCCTAAGAACTTAAGAATAGACAAATTAACAGAAGGGTGAAAACGCAAACCTCCTTTGTAAGGTCCAATCGCAGAATTAAATTCTACTCGGTATCCTCTGTTCACTTGAACATTGCCTGCATCATCTAACCAAGGTACTCTGAACATTAGGACACGTTCAGGTTCTACCATACGCTGTAGAATTTTAGCTACTGCATATTTAGGGTTTTCTAGGACAAAAGGAACAACTGCTTCGGCAACTTCTGTAACCGCTTGCAAAAATTCCGTTTCGTGTGCATTCTTAGCTCTTACTTCTTCAATAAAAGCGTGAACTTCTTTTTGATATTTTTTTTCCATTGTTAACCTTTCCTAAAGGATTTTTGATTTTAATAATTAGGTTGATTATTATAACTAACTAGGTTTCGTTGAAATATAATTTTGCAAACCTAGCTTTTTTATCCTTCAAAACAAGATTTAAGGTCACTATTAAAAAAAACCGCTAATTGTTCTTTAATTATAAAATTAAGGTAAGGCATTCAATTTGTTATTCGTCCAAATATATCGTTTATCAACTTGGCGTAAATAAACAGGACGACTGTTGGCATCAAAGCTTCCTGCTTCTGTTCTAAGAATGATAAGTTGCTGTTGTTCTAAGTGTTCTTGGGGATAAATATAAAACCGATTCGCAAAGGTTTTTGAGCTAAAGCCATTGCTTAACAAGTTCACATAATGCAACTTTTGACCATCCCAAAAAAGAGTCACTGTTGCAGCAACACCGCCACAATAGCCATCGCTAAAAGCAAGTTCTACAATTTCCTTAATGGCATTTAGCCCTTTATTTCCATGAGCCCTTCCCTGTGTTTTGGTGTACAAGGTTCCCATAGCTTCAAAGACCACACTATCTTGTACCTTCGTATTCAGAAGCGCATACAAACGGAGCTGTATACTTTCTTCTGTATAATTCCCACGGTCTACTAAGCCGATGTGATCGACTCCATATAAAAACAAGACGCCTTCATCCTCTTGTGCATTAAAAGCGCCAATAGCAATGTTTCCTCCCCAAAGATAGCCCTCTTCCAATTGCCCATTATTATCAAAAGTAATTCGATACCAATTGGTTCTAAATCCCTGCACTTTAAAAATTTCATCCATTCGTTCTTCCACTCGAACAACAGCGCCTGTAGCCACTTTTCCGAGTGTTGTTGCGGTAATAAAAGGAGCAACATGAACGCTTGATGATTTTAAAACATAAAAGGATTTGCCTTCTTCAAAACTACGATACAAGCTATTAAAGGTATAGTCGTTTTGTGCATTTAAAGTAGTTTGTAGGAGAATTAGTATAAAAAAGACAATTTTCATAGGTATGTTTTGGTTTCAAATATTGTTTCCTTTCATTTATTCAAAATACAAAAAGAGTACCAGTAACAGCACTACATACGTCTGAATGATCTAAGAGGTTTCTAGTTCTAGTCTAGGCAAAAAAAATGGATGGTTTGAAAATCCGACTCTCAAGCCTTATTTCCAAACCATCCACCTAATTTATAGTCTAAATACTTCTCAAAATTAGTACTCCAACTAATCGATGCGCTATTATTTAAATCTCACCTACAATAGATTCTGTCACATTGATAACGTGATCACCAATACGCTCTAAAGAAGAAAAGATATTATTATAAATCATAGCCGCTTCAACTTTGTAATCCCCATCGCCTAAACGATCTGAATTCTTTGCTCGAAGCTTATCTCGAAGCGAATTAATTTCATCCTCTAAGGCTCTTGCTGTATCTTTCTCTACTGTAGAATAAGAAGCAGAAGAAAGATTGGTGTTCATTTGACCGAAAGCAGCAGAAATCATTTCAATCATTTCATTTAGACCATTGCGTTGCTCTACCAAGAAATATGCCTTGGTATTACTTTTCTCTTCCAATGCTTTAGCTATTTGGAAATAGATGTCTCCAATTCGCTCTAAATCATTGGCAATATTCATAAAGCTACGCAATTTTGTAGACGTTTCGTGCGTAGTTGTTTTATGCATTAGGTTTGTTATATACTCTGTGATTTCAATTTCCATCGTATCACTAATATCTTCGTATTTAACCAAACGCTTCAGTGCTTCTGCTTTTTCTTTCTTATTAATAGAATTGATGACTATTTTCAAAAATCCATTCATCCGACTAATTACTTCCCCAAAATGAGCGGTCTCTTTCTGGAGGGCCTCTGTGCCCAACTCAGGAGTAATTGCTCTGTTGTTGATAAATTTCAATCGTTCGTACGATTCCTCGTCTTCGTCTTTGACAGATAATGTCGCCACTTTGACCAACCAAGGTACAAATGCTAACATAATCAAGACATTTAAGACATTAAAGGTCGTATGAAAAGCAGCTAAAACCAATGGAATATCTTCTGCTTTTGTAGAATCAATTGTCATTACCTGTTCCGCTAGACCTGCCAAGACAGGAAGGTAGTATGGGAGAAGAATAACCATCCAGGTTACTCCAATAAGATTAAACAAAGAATGAATTCTTGCCGATCTTTTGGCATTGGCATTGGCAATCATAGAGGCTAATTCAGCCGTAATTGTTGTCCCTACATTTTCCCCAAGAATCATTGCAGCGGCAACATCTAGAGGAAGCCAACCTTGTGCACACATCGTCAATGTAATCGCCATAGAAGCACTTGAAGATTGTACCACTACGGTCAATAAAGCACCAACAAAAACAAAGAACAAGCGAGATAAAATTCCCCAATTTGTAAAGTTCTTCAAAAAATCCAAAACCTCAGGATTCTGCTTAATATCTGGCACAGAATCTTTTAGGGCACTCAAACCCATAAATAAAATGGCAAAACCAATGATAAATTCTCCCCAATACTTTGTTTTCCCTTTTGCTATTAAAAACATCGGAACTCCAATCGCAAATAATGGAATAGAATAGGCTGCTAACTTAATTTTGAAGCCTAAAAGAGAAACGATCCAACCTGTAATAGTTGTTCCAATATTGGCTCCCATCATAACTCCTGCAGATTCTACCAAAGATAACAAACCTGCATTCACAAAACTTACCGTCATAACGGTTGTCGCAGAAGACGACTGGAGCAAAGCTGTAATCAAAAAACCAGTAAATACGCCCAAAAAGCGATTTCTAGTCATTCCTCTTAAAATCTTTCTAAGTTGAGACCCTGCTGCTCTTTGAATTCCATCGCTCATCATTTTCATCCCGTAGATAAAAAAAGCAAGCGCTCCTAAAATTTGAATAATGTCCCAAATTCCAAATTCCATTTTGATTTTATTTATTTTTTAATAATTATTTTTTTCTATAAACGTTTAGAACTGCGTTTCTACCTACAATCTAAACCTAAAACACCTAAAGTTTTTGCTAGATTATTTAAAAACCTAACACAGGATTGAATAAATCCTATCGAAGAAAAAGAATAGCCTCCCCAATTAGTATTAGTGCTAAACCTTGAAGTTTAAAGCTTGAATCCTTTGCCATGAAATCCAAGTCTTTTCCTAACTTTGGTCTCTTTAATTGAGCCTCTGCTCTATAATAAATAAATACCAAAAGCCTGAGTGCAAAATACTCTTAAATCCTCTGGTAATTATTAACTTATCTATTAAGTTAATATTGTGATTCGTTTAACTGACGGCTAAAGTACAGCCCCAATGTTAACGCAATGTTAAGTCAGGGTTATTAAAAAAAACAAGCCTCTATTTCATTCAAGTATAAAAGGAAGCTTTTTTTTGTGGCTTGGGCAAACAAAATAGAGTCGTCTGATTGGTAAAAAGAGGCTAGCGCTAGGGATTTCCTAAAGGAAAGGAAGATAAGGGAAGGTATTCATAATTGCTTAGCATAGGAATCCTGCCTACAAGGAAAAAAACTATGGAATAGGTAAGGAACAGTAAATAAATAAGATGGAAGTTATCATAAAAAAAATTAAAAACTGTTGGCTGTTTAAAAAAGAGGAGGGTAATGTAGCCTAGGCTAGGGCTAGTAAACACTAACAAATCTAAGTATGATATCAAAATTATTATGATTCCTTGACAATTTTTGCCAACCCGAAGGCGCACGAAGTAAGTAGATGGACAAAATTAGTAGCTTAAAAATTGGAGTATTTTTTTTTTGCTAATACAGTGTAACATAAATTTTTAATAGAATAAGCGATGAAGTAAATACTCGGTAAGCCTGCTTCGTACCTCGCAGGGACAACCAGTCTTTAAACTAGGGCTGTCTCTGCGAGGTACGAAGCAGGCTTACACTACAAGAG
>CALDEP010000293.1 GCA_937942475.1 uncultured Aureispira sp. | reverse complement strand
CTATTTTATCCTACACAGAGAAAAGCCACACCTTCAATACGAAAGTGTGGCTTTTCTCTATTTTGTAAACAAGTGATAGCAAACAGCTATCCTTTTTTGATTTTCATTGTCATAATAAGGTCCTTTACAGGGCGACTGCTACGAACTTGCACCGCTGCTATTTTATCTATAACATCTAGTCCTTTTATAACCCGCCCAAAAACGGTATAACCACCATCCAGATGAGGCGTTCCTCCTAATTCAGCATAAGCCTTTTTTTGTGCTTCTGTATATTTTTTTCCGCTACGCGCTGCCATTTGATTCAGGATTTCTGGCTTTACTTTTTGTCCTTGTACAATATAAAACTGTGAGCCCGAAGAAGCTTTTTCTGGATTAACACCATCACCCATACGAGCAGCCGCTAAAGCGCCTTTAATATGCACCAAAGAATCTACAAACTCAGCAGGAACAGTATACCCTGGACCTCCATTGCCTAACATCACATTAGGTGCAGCTCCTTTTGAATCAGGATCTCCTCCTTGAATCATAAAATTATTAATGACCCTATGAAATAGTAAACTATCATAAAAACCTTCTTCCACCAAAGAAACAAAGTTATCTCTGTGCTGTGGGGTACTAGAATAAAGTTGCATCTCAATTACCCCATACTCTGTCGTCATTTCTATTATTGGTTCATAATTTGGAGATTTAGGATTAAAAATACTCTTTGAGCAAGCACTCCACAAACAAGCGAATGCGATCAGTAAAAATAAAGTTTGCTTTTTCATCTTCTATATGATATCTATAGGTCGTTATAAAATAATCTCTATGCTAATATTACTAAATTACTAACAAAACACAATGATACCTATTTTATCCTAATAACGAAAAGAAAGCGTTCTGAACTCGCTCTATTATTCCTTAAAAATAAGCAGCGCATTCTGCTATAGATTAATTACTCTGAGATTGTTTTTTCAATAAAGAGAGCTGCTCTTCCAAGCTAGGCGCTTTGTAGAGCAAGGTATTGCTAGCTAAGGTGCTATCCAAACTAACATCTGGTGGTCTAGCAGGCACTAGATCCAATTCTTTTTGCATGGTAGGAACAATCCATTGTTTATCTAGTCCAAATTCTTTCGCCATCATTAAGGCAAATTCATACCTTGAACAAGATTCGCTTCCTCCCAAATGCAGTAAATATTGTTTCTCTTCTTCTAGAGGAGTGGTATCCAAGGCATAATCAATTAATTTCTGCAACCAAGTACTAGCAACATTAGCACTAATCATCGTTCTATACTCGTCAACAAATGCTCGAATAGATTCTCCCTCTTGTAGGTTTTTAATGGTTTGAGTATAAAAATTACTCGTGTAGGGAGGCGCTTCTCCAAAAAGTAAGGGCAAGCGAGCGACAAAAACATGTGCATAATCTCCCAACAAGCTTTCCTCAGCCATTTGTTTTTGCAATCCATATTGCGACAAAGGATAAGAGAAGTCGTCTTCCGAGTAAGGTCCAGAATTCCCATTAAAGACCAAATCTGTAGAAGAAAAAATCATTGGAATGCCTACTTTCTCCGTGGCTTCTGCCACAGCCACTGCCGTATAAACATTGATGTGATGACTCAATGCAGGATGTTCTTCGCAAAATGCAGGCTTGGTAATCGCAGCTAAATGAACGACAATATCTGGTTTTATCCGATCAATCAACTTAGAAATTTCGGGCGTATTCAACAGATTGATTTTCACCCAATTGATATCTATATCTACTGGTTTATTACGAAAATAAGTTCCTACTAATTCATAATCAGTAGAAACTTGCTTGCAAAAATTCCAGCCTAAAAAACCAGATGCCCCTGTTAATAAAACCTTTTTTGCCATTAGTGTTTGGTGTTATTAGTCGTTGGAGCTACCATTTTTTGAGGACTTTTATAGGTTTTCTGAAAGTCAGCCCAAGGTGTTTTGGTATAATGCTCTTCTGCCAAATAATGCATAATCATATCAAAAGTAGGTATGTCCAAATAACCTGGAATGCGTTGTAACAACTGAAAGTCTTTATTCAAGAAAACCACCGTTGGGTAACTCATTTTCCCAGCCAATAAAGCGACCGCTAATTCATGATAACCTCTACGCCCATTGGCAACATACTTAAAGGTTTTTCCTTCAAACGTAATGGATTCCTTTTGTTCTGCATCAAATTTAACGGGATAAAAATGTTCGTTCAAATAAGCTGAAACCATTGGTTTCTCAAACGTTTCTGTATCCATTTTCTTACACCAACCACACCAGTCGGTGTATATATCAACAAATATTTTTTTAGGCGTTTTTCCTGCTGCTTCAGCAGCTTGTGACGCTGCTGCGGCTTCCTCCCAAGTCATCCACTTTACATTTTTTCCATCAACCTGTTTATCTGCAACATCAGGAACGGCTGTAAAGGCATAGGCTGCCATAAAAAAGGAAAAGGTCAAAATACCTAGTAAAATCTTTCTCATATCTTGCTTTTTTGTAAAACTTTATTTTGCTAATTTAAAAACTTTTTATGAAAGAACTAGTTGTCACAAAAGGATTCAATTAATTTAGAAATTCAATGTTATATCAATCAATATATCCTTTATTAGAAAATTTTAGTACTTAAATTCATAAAACACACACGCTTGTAAATAGGAACTATTTCCTATCCTTATAGTCTAAGTTCATGCCAATAAAACTCTATTTTTCTTCAAAAGTTATTTATTTTTCTCGCTTTAAGATTTATTTATTACTCTTTTAAGAAATATTTTTGTCTAGTAAATTTACTGAAAAAAATCACTAAAAATGAACTAACATCAATATTTGATGTATTCATAGTAGAATTCAAAAACGATTCCAAAATAATAAAAAAATGAGGAAATTAGTAATTGCCGTTGGTGGATCTAGTGGTTCTATCTACACAAAGGTCTTATTAGACAAATTGGTAACACTTCAAGAGCAAGTAGACAAAGTGGGTATTGTGATGAGTGATAATGCCAAATTAAACTGGAAATTAGAGTTAGAAAACACCAATTACGAGACCTATCCATTTGACTTTTATAGCAAAAATGACTTCTTTGCGCCCTTTGCTTCTGGGTCTGCTAAATATGATACCATGATTGTTTGTCCTTGCTCGATGGGTTTGTTGGCTAGAATTGCAACGGGTGTCTCTAATGACCTTACGACACGTGCTGCTGATGTTATTCTTAAAGAAAGACGTCGTTTAATTGTCGTTCCAAGGGAAACTCCCTATAGCCTTATTCATATTAATAATATGAAAACAATTACCGAAGCTGGTGGTATTATTTGCCCTGCGGTGCCTTCTTTTTATAGCAAGCCGACTACCTTGGAAGAAGTCGCCGCAACTGTTGTAGATCGAATTTTGGATTTGGCTGGTTTTGAGCTCAAAAGCTATCGTTGGTCTGAATAATTCTCCTTATTTTTAAGGTAGGTTAAAGTCTCGTTAAAGATTCATTTACTGCTTATTACTCACTCCATTTAGCTTTTTTATTCTATTGAAACCCTTAGATTATTTTGAAGACATACCCAAGTATAACGATTATGAAACACATAAAACATTCCTGTTTTTTATCCTGTCTTCACTTTATGGTATTGTCCCCATTATAGTTGAACCAGCAGCATATGCTTTAAATTCTGATATTTCTTTTATTACAATAGTCGTATTGATCTTAGTTCTTCCCTTTGCTATGATCAACCTTTTCTTTTCTACCTTAATTTACCTCATTCTGAAGGCTTTATGCTGGGTAATATCCAGTATACTAAACACCTTCCAAAACGATACTCTTGCTAAACTATTTAAAAGGCTTAGTCTAAAGTTAGATATTATAGTAATTAGCGTGCTCTTCAGTTTATTTTTTTTAATGGATGCTTTGCGACCACACTTTATCCATTTTTTAGTTTCCTGACAAAACTTATCTTATCTTCAATACCATTATTAGTCGCTCATTACTCACCCAATTTAGATTTTTATCTCTTTGAAACCCTTAGATTTTTTTGAAGAAACGGAAGAAATTAATCCTTACAAAACGTTTAAAGCCCTTCTTGTTTTTATAACAATTGTACTTTATATTCTGATACCTACTATAATTGTACTACTAGAAAGACCGCTTGGATTTAACGCTTTTGTCCTTATCCTAATAGGGTTGGTTCCCTTTACGATTCTAAATTTTTTCTGTTCGAGCTTAATTTTCGCTTTTTTTAATATCTTATTTTGGGTACTAGCCAAAACACTAACCGTCTTTCGAATAGATCCACTCGTCAAGCTGTTCAAAAGCCTTCAACTAAAGTTAGATATTATTGTAATTAGCTTTTTCTTGAATGTGGTGGTTTTGGCATTTTATTTACAAAAATTTGCTTTTTAAGTTTGTTTTTTGAGTAAAACGAACCTAACCCATCGCCACTACTTCCTCAATGATAGACATACCTTCTGAATGATCGCCACAAGTCCAGCGCCATTTTTCAAACAAACGAATTCTACCCGTTGAGCGCATTTCGGGCGTAGACTCGCAATAGCCCGTCATTAAATCCCCAGCGATGTTCACATGCTGATAATTGAATTGCAATTTACCATCTTCTAAGACTTTCCCTGTGATGGTACCAATTTCGATACCTCCACCTTCGTAAGTACCCCAAATAACTTTTCCTCGTTGACGATAATAAAAAGTCGTTGCATTGGTTACATGACCATTATCATCGTTGACAATTGCTTTGAAAATCTTGTTGTTATAATTAAATGTTGCCATGAATGATTAAAAGTCTAAATGTCAATAAATGGGTTGGCTATTTCTAAAAATATGTCTAACGAACTCTCTAGCAAGAAGCTAGTTTAATTACGCTGTAAAAAGTGCCAAGATAGCATTTTTTTTAACATTCTGTTCATATTAAGCTAAAGTTAGAAGCTACAAAAAACATATAAAAAAAGCCACCTTAAATACAAGATTTAAGATGACCTTTATTATATCTAAAACAAGCTTTTTTAACGCAAAACTTGTTGCCTTTATTAATCTACATTATCATGCAAAAAAGAGTTGTTGTCTTTCACTTCTGGCTCCTCATCGTCAGAAATGGTCCATTCAGAAATCTTTGAATCTGAAGAATGCTCTACATTATCCAATGCAATACCCTTGCGGAGGTAAGCTGGTTGGTTTTCAAGTTCATTCAACACTTCAGGATTGTTTAGCTTCACACTCAAATTTTTGAGTCTTTGTCTACGTTCCTCCAAACTTTCTGATTTTTCAACCGCTTTTGGTGTTTCTTTTTTCGTTTCAGGCTTTACAAATGGCTCTTTTTCTATAGAGTATTTGGGCTTTTCACTACTTTGTTTTTTTTTACTAAAGTTGAACTCAATCGCTCCTTGATCTGCATCTAAATCTTTATTAAAAAAAGAGGAAGATGATGATTTGGTAGTTTTTTCATCATCGTCTAATGCTACACGAACTTTCTTTTCGATTGGACGCTCTTCTTTTGCCGTTACTTTTTTCATGTCTTGCCCCGTTTCAAACCCCGTTGCAATCACAGTAACTGAAATTTGTTCTCCTAAGCTTTCATCAAAACAGTTTCCCCAAATAAGGTCTGTTCCATAACCAGCTTCTTCCTGAACATATTCCGTGATTTCAAAAACCTCATCCATTGTCACTTCTTTTGTACCAGAAGTGATGTTTAATAGAATGTGTTGAGCACCTTTGATGTCATTGTCTTCCAATAAAGGAGATTGCAAAGCAGCTTCAACGGCACGAAGTGCACGATCGTCTCCTTCAGTAGTAGCCGTTCCCATAACAGCAACTCCAGAATCACGCATAACGGTGTTTACATCTTCAAAATCGACGTTTACATAACCAGGCACGGTGATAATTTCTGCAATACCCTTGGCAGCTGTCATCAAGATATCATCCGCTTTTGCGAAGGCTTCACTCAGATTCAAGTTACCGTAAATTTTACGTAATTTATCATTAGAAATAACAATCAAGGTATCGACATTCTTTTTCAATTCTGCCAAACCTTCCATCGCTTGTTTCATGCGTCGACGACCTTCAAAAGTAAAGGGTACGGTGACAATTCCTACCGTCAAAATATCCAACTCCTGAGCCGCTTTAGCAATGACAGGAGCAGCTCCTGTTCCTGTTCCACCACCCATTCCTGCTGTTACAAACAACATTTTGGTTCCGTCATTAAAATATTCCTTCACCTCTTCCAAAGACTCAATACAAGACTCTCTACCAATACCTGGTTTAGAGCCTGCACCACGCCCCTCAGTAAGGGTTGGTCCCAACTGAATTTTGTGATCAACCGCACTAAGATTCATGGCTTGGTTGTCTGTATTACAGATTGCAAAGTCAACTCCTACGATTTTTTTCTCGTACATGTAGTTGACTGCGTTGCTACCACCACCGCCAACACCAATTACTTTAATTATTGGGTTTGAATCTTCTGGTATATCAAATTTCATACTATTTCCTTTAATGTTACAAGTTCGAGGGCTTGCGCCAAATACGGATTAGAGGGATAACCCTTTTCCGCTTTTAATTTTCGTTAAATAAAGCCATTCACAAACCTTTAGCGAACTAGCTAACCACAAATATAAAAATTCTTTGACAGAATCTTTAATTAACGAATCAAGAATTCTTTCAGAATAGATTTAAAGGTCTCCGTCTGGCTCCGCTTCAAACCATTCTTTGGTACGCTTAAAGATTTTTTCATACCATTTGTTCCCATCCTCCATTTCCACAGTTTGTTTGCTGTGTGTTGCAGGAACCGCATTGGAACTATAGTTTGACTCCGTCTCATATTGACGACCTCTTTGCAATTCTTTGAATCCGTTTAAGATCAAGCCGATGCTAGTAGCATAAATTGGGCTTGTGATTTCTTTGTCATAACCATGTGCCAAATGCTCTGTAGGGATTCCCATACGAGCAGACATTCCAGTATGCAACTCTACCAAGTCGGTAATATTGCGCAACAAAGCACCTCCACCAGTTAATACAATACCACCAATTAGCTTACGCTCATATCCTGAACGACGAATTTCCCAGTAGATCAAATCCAAAATCTCTTCCACACGTGCTTGAATAATACGTGCCAAGTTAATTTCAGAAATTTCTTTGTGAGAACGACCTCTCAAACCAGGAATCGTGATAATTCTATTTTCAGTTAAAGCGTTTGCCATAGCAGCGCCAAACTTCACTTTTAATTTTTCTGCTTGTTGTCCCATTACGTTACAACCTTCTTTGATATCTTTTGTGATAATGTTACCACCCAAAGGCACGACAGCAGTATGGCGAATAATTCCTTCATGGAAAATAGCCAAATCTGTTGTTCCTCCTCCAATATCAACCAAAGCTACACCAGCTTCCATTTCTTCAGAGCTCAATACTGAGGCAGAAGAAGCAATCGGTTCTAGTGCCAATGAAGCCATTTCTAAGCCCGCTTTCTGAACACATTTTGCAATGTTCTTAGTTGCCGTCGTTTGTCCTGTGATAATGTGGAAATTTGCTTCCAAACGAATCCCTGACATCCCGATAGGATCTACGATTCCTTGCTCATTATCAACGATATACTCTTGAGGAATAACGTGGATAATTTTGTCTCCTGGAGGCAAAACTAATTTGTACATATCAGAAATCAAGTCGTCAATGTCGTCTTGAGAAATTTCGTCATGTAAGCTGTGTCTCGTCAAAATACCTCTGTGCTGTAGGCTTTTGATGTGTTGTCCTGCAATTCCTACATTGACCACACCAATCTCTACCCCTGAACGACGTTCAGCTTCTGCGATAGCATCTGAGATTGCTTTTACTGTTTTTTCAATGTTCGATACAACACCTCTTAGAACGCCAACTGATTCTACTTTACCAGTTCCTAATACTTCTAATTTTCCGTGCTTATCCTTGCGCCCAACCATAGCGCAAATCTTTGTAGTTCCGATGTCTAAAGCGACAACAATTTGGTTTTCCATAATAATCCGCAATTTATTTAAGTCTATATAACTAGACGATGAGTCATCTAGTCTTTTTTTTTAATTTTAATTTTCAATTTGCTAATAAGCCTACTTTACCTATCGTTTCTTTGCGACAACTTGCCCTTTGAAGGCTAAGTTGATGCTCTTGTATTTATTCCATCCTTCTACAGGCAATCCATCTTGATAAAAGGCCTCCAAGCGATGAAACTTATCTTCTATGTCTTCATTCGGCAGACCAAACTTAATTTCATGGTCGCCTAGCTTTGGTATTAAGGTCGCATCGCCACTATGATCGATGTGAATTTGCTCAAACTGTGCTTTCCAAAAATCGTTGCCATTAATAAATTTAATCAAGTCAAACACTCGATTTAAACGATGGTGTGGAATGTTTAAGTAATTTTCATTAAAACGACCAATTTTCCCTGTTACCACCATCACTCTAGCTGTAAACTTAGGAGACGTTCGAACCCGTTCGCCATCTTCATCCAAATAGTAACTAGGATCTGCTTCATCCATAATTCGAGCGATTGGAATACGCTGCTCTACTGTAATATGCACCTTATTCAAGGCATCAATATAAACATCGGCATCTTTGATAAAAATATCAGATTCCAATACTTCTTCTATTTGTTTTATGTCAATTAATTCCAAAGGTTGTCCAACAACTGCATGCCTAAACTCTCGGAATAAAATTTCTGTCACATCTCGCTCTCGAACAAATTTATTTCCAGCATCATTTTTAATAACAGTGATAATCAACCCATCCTCTCCAACCACGCTTTTCTTTCGATATTGAACCGCTGCAATTACTAATAACAAAATAGCAACAGCCCCCACTATCAACGATAGTTGCTTCACAATCCAAGACATTCTTTTGGGGTGTACTTCCATTTCTTATATATACGTCCTTTGTGAACGGTGAGGTTTTTTAACTAAAAAACCATGATAATTAATAATATTTTACAACATCGTATATTTAGATTTAATTCCTATACTATACGTTTTAACAAGTTTGGTAGCAAAAAAAGTGCAATGCCTCCTATATATATCAAAAGCGTTCTTTTATCGCTATTTTTTCTTATGTCCCATGCAAAAAATAAACTCAAGACCAAACCTAGTCCCAATGCTATTAATGTTCTTACTCCTCCTATATCTTGTGTAGGTTCTAGCTGAGGCTGTTTTGGAAACAAATAATACATCAACTCATCACTAGCCAAAAATATAACCATAAATAGATATGGTACTAGCAGAACCTTTGTTAGGTTTAGTATCCAGTCTTTTTCAAATAAAAGCAATAAAAAAAACAAGCCTAAGACCAACATTAAACCTAGAAATAGCGCCTCCTTTTTCACCATAAAAGAACCTGCTAAAGTACTAATACAAATAATCCCTAGTATCAAATACTCTTTCTTATTCATTCTTTTACCTTTCATGATCCTCAACAATAAAAGCATCTTTAGCAGCTATTGCAAAGTATTTTTTTTGTAATGTAATGGATCTTCTACTTGCCCAAGTCCAAATTTCAAATGTTATTTCATCTCCATTGATTGTAATAGCCTTCGTCATTATAATATAATGATTCCCCGTCCAAGAATTAATCAAACTATCTGGTTTACCTGATTTTTTGCTTCCTTCCTTTCCTTTTTTCGCTATATCTTTAGATATCTGCCCCCAATCAACCAAAAGAACGACTGTCTTTCCTGAATTGATCGCACTATTCACACTTTCTATCGTTGGAGACGAATCTCTATTTTCACCAATCCCGACAATATTAGAAATCCAAGCTGTCATTTCCCAATGCGTAGTAAATGCGGCTTTGCCTCTATCGTTTTTAGGATCATAATCATAAAAAGCATTTTCACTATGTCTAATCGCTGCCAACATCATCCAATCTACTTTGGACATTCCAGAAATTGGCGTCTGATCAAAAGTTTCTGGATTAGCAGTTATAGTCTTTCCATTATAAGTATAACTCCCTTTTTTATAAAGTTCCAAAGCTGCTTTTGCATAACCTTCAGGATCGTGTTTTGCCCAAAGGACACAATAAGCAGCAGGACCACAAAGATTCAAACTAGCTTGGTCTATTTTTTCAGGATCATTTATTCTAGCCGTTAAATCAGATATTAATTCTGTCTGTGATATATTATCATATTTAGAAGTGATCGTTTCTGCTCTAAAAGCATCAACAGCCATCAAAGCATTCGCCTTTTCTACTGC